>NZ_JAYGGZ010000042.1:0-64798 GCF_034931465.1 Anabaena sp. UHCC 0399
ATCCCATATCACTGATGATGTTTTTGTGCTGTTAATTTTGAACAGTTTGCTGGAATTTTTAGATAAAAAATATTCTTTTTTCGACATTAAATAAAAAAGATGCTGATCGCAAACTTAGTATATTTTTCACCAGAAAGAAGAAAACAGCTCGATAGTCTCCAACCGACCGTCGGTTACCTGCTGACTTGTAACTATTTTTTATCATTCTCCTTTAGGTAGATTAGGGAATATCCATAAGACAGTATATTTGGATGAGATAACACAAAATGGAGCAAAAATCTTCATGCTTAATAAGTAAACTTCATTACAAAATTTTCGATTCAGATTTAGTTCCATTTATCTTGTTTTGTAGGTTTGCTGTCAGCTATGTCATCCCCTGATTCTCACACTGATTTTCCAGACAATCTTCCTCGTCCATCCTATGAGCCACCCCCCGAAAACTCGCGGGGGCTGCGGTTATTGCTAGCTGGTATCCTACTTTTAGTAGGTGGAACAGCCGTGGTATGGCGATTACTGACTCCCATTAATCAAGCACCATTAGCTGCCAATGCTAAATCATCAGGGGTACGAGTCAAAATATCACCAGTACAAATAGGCACAATTGAGGACAGTACGGACTTTGTTGCTAGTCTAGAATCTCGGCAATCTGTGAAGCTGCAACCGAGAATTCAAGGGCAAGTTACCCAAATATACGTCAGATCAGGAGATGCGATCGCCGCCGGTACAGTTGTGATGCAAATCGACCCCAGACAGCAACAAGCCGCATTTATAGGTAACGATACCGCCGCCGATGCAGCTAAAGCTCAGTTAGAAAATGCTTACGCCACACTCAAATCACTAGAAGCAGAAAGGTTATCGAAGCTAGCAGATTTAAGCCTAAATCGGCAAGATTATCAAAGATATGCCAGTTTAGCAAAAGAAGGGGCAGTATCTCGACAAACTAGGGATCAATCAGCCAACAGACTAGCCATAACTACAGCTAGTCTTAACGCCATAGATTCCAGGATTCAAGCTCAAAAAGCCAACATTGCCCAAGCTCAAAAAAGTTGGCAGCAAGCCCAATCTAATACTGCTCAACAACAACTCCAGTTGCAATACTACAGAATTACTACCCCCTTGACGGGTACTGTGGGCAATATTCCTGTAAAACTGGGTGATTTTGTCAATACATCTACACAACTAGTCACTATCACTCAAAACCAACCATTAGAGGTTAATGTTTCCGTCCCCCTAGAACGCGCCTCCCAACTGCGTAAGGGAATGCCGGTGGAGATTATGAACGCGCAAGGTCAAGTTTTGGGTACAAGTCGGGTATTTTTCATTGCTTCTAATGCTACTAACGATACCCAAACTATCCTGATGAAAGCACTGTACACTAACTCTAATAATCAACTCAGGGCAGACCAATTAATTAGAGCTAGAGTGATTTGGAGTCAGAGAACTGGTGTTTTAATTCCTACTACAGCCATTTCTCGCATCGCTGGTAACACCTTTGTCTATGTAGCGCAAACGGAAACATCACCGCAAGGCATTTCTCAATTAGTCGCCCGTCAAAAACGGGTGCAACTAGGTGATATTAGACGCAATCATTACCAAGTTCTATCAGGATTGCAGCCACAAGACAAAATCATTGTCTCAGGGTTGCTTAATCTCCAAGACGGTGTGCCGATTGTTCCTGATTCTCTGTAGTATTGGGGATTGGGGAAAAATTAATTCAAAATTCGAAATTCAAAATTGAATTGCCCAAATACCCAATCCCCAATCCCCAATCCCTAATTCCCATTCCCCAATGTTCGTCAACTTCTTTATTAAACGACCTGTATTTACCAGTGTCTGCGCTATTATTATTTTTTTTGTGGGTGCAATTAGTATCCTAACGCTACCAACAGATAGATATCCAGAAATTAGCCCTACACAAATTATTGTTAATGCTAACTACCGTGGTGCTAGTGCGGAAGTTGTAGAAAAAACAGTTACGAATGTCTTAGAGAGCCAAATCAATGGTGTGCAAGGCATGAAGTACATGACTTCTAGCAGTAGTAATGATGGCGGTAGTACGATTACAGTCACCTTTGATGGGTCACGGGATAAAGACATTGCTGCCGTTGATGTGCAGAATCGCGTCTCTCTTGCCCAGCCACAGTTACCGGAAGCGGTGCAGCGTCATGGTGTGACTGTCAGCAAACAGTCTAATAATATTTTGCTGGCGATCGCGTTGTATAGCGATCGCCAAGAATATGACAATCTATTTTTAAGCAACTATGCCGACTTATATATAGTAGATGCCATCAAAAGAATTAATGGTGTCAGCGAAGCGCGGATTTTTGGTGAACGCCGTTATGCAATGAGGTTGTGGCTTGACCCCAATCGCTTGGCTAGTCGTAAATTGACCGCCCAAGATGTGATTGATGCACTGGATGAACAAAATATCCAGGTGGGTGTGGGGCAAATCGGACAGCCACCAATCCCAGCCGATCAGATGTATCAAATCGACCTGACGGCAGTTAGTAGATTAACGGAAGTCTCGGAATTTGAGAATATCATTCTGAAAACAGGTGCAGATGGCTCACTGATTACATTTAGGGATATCGGACGGGCAGAATTGGGAGCAGAAAACTATAACTCCTTTCTGCGCTTTCGGGGTAAGGAAGGTATAGGGATTGGCATATTTCCGCTTCCTGGAAGTAATGCTTTGGAAGTGGCTGAGGCGGTTAAAGTTGAAATTGCACGCTTGGCTAAAAGTTTTCCCCCAGAGATGGAATATCAAGTGGCATTTGATACAACTGACTTTGTGAAAGAGTCTTTAGGGGAAGTGGTGACAACACTATTAAAAGCGATCGCACTGGTTGTCTTGGTAATTTTTATTTTCCTCCAAGACTGGCGGACTACCCTCATTCCCGTCATTACTATTCCCTTATCATTAATTGGCACTTTCGCCTTTATTAAAATTTTTGGCTTTTCCATCAATACTTTGACGCTGTTTGGTCTGACCTTAGCTACAGGGATGGTAGTTGATGATGCCATTATCGTAGTCGAAAATATCTCCCGCTTAATTCAAGACCGGGGAATGTCAGCGCGTCAAGCTGCCGCCGCAACTATGCAGGAGTTATTTGGATCTGTAATTACTAGATCATTAATTTTAATGGCCGTATTTGTACCAGTGGCATTCTTCCCCGGTTCGACTGGTCTGATTTATCGTCAATTTGCTTTAACGATCGCCTTTTCTATCACCATTTCTACCTTTTTAGCTGTCACCCTCACACCGACTTTAGCGGCTGTATTACTACGAACTAAACCCAAACCACGGGGAATATTTGGCTGGTTTTTTGGCAGGGTGAACTGGTTTCTCGATTATATACAGAGACAATATGCGCGATCGCTGCATTTCTTCAACCGGATGAGAGCGATCGTTATTGGTCTATTTATCGCCTCCTTAGCATTAACAAGCTGGCTCTATCTTACCGTCCCGACAGCATTTATCCCTGATGAAGACCAAGGTTATTTCATCACGATTGTTCAAGCACCTGCGGGGGTTTCAATCAACTACACAAGCAAAGTAATGGCGCAGGTTGAAGCCGAAATCCTGAAACTACCAGAAATTACTGGTACTTTTGCCTTGGGTGGTTTTAGTTTTAGCGGTAACACAGCTAATAGTGGCGTAATTTTTAGTACCCTCAAACCGTGGGGCGAACGCCAGCAACCAGGACAATCAGCCGATGCGATAATTAACAAGTTGCAGGGAGTATTATCTAATATCTCCGAAGCGCGGATTTTTCCGGTTAATCCTCCATCAATTCAAGGTTTAGGCAGTTTTAACGGTTTCCAATTTCAACTGCAAGATAAATCAGGGACTACTAGCTTAAACTCCATGTTAGAAGTCATGGGACAGATCATTACAGAAGGTAATCAGAACCGAGGATTACAAGGTGTGTTTAGTACCTTTAATGCCAATACACCACAGATGTTAATTGCAGTAGACCGCAATAAAGCCAAGGTCTTGCAAGTGCCGATAGATAATATCTTTAAAACCTTACAAAGTTACTTAGGTTCGCAATACGTCAACGACTTTAATTTTCTCTCGCGGACTTATCGGGTATATGTGCAAGCCGATGCTAAGTTCCGTTCTGAGCCTGGGGATATCGGTAAATTATATGTGCGTTCCCAGACTGACCAAATGATTCCCCTGAGTAACTTAGTCAAGTTAACCCCCACAACCGGGGCGCAAACCATCAATCACCATAACCTGTTCCGGTCGATAGAAATCAACGGTGGGGCTGCTCCTGGCTACAGTTCAGGCCAAGCGATCGCCGCAATGGAACGCCTAGCCCGACGAGTATTACCAGCCAGTATGGGTTACGAATGGTCAGGGATTACCAGTGAAGAACAAGCATCTAGTGGTCAAGCACCTTTAATTTTTGGCTTAGGCTTGGTGTTTGTGTTTTTGGTATTAGCTGCAAAGTACGAAAATTATGTAGACCCCTTGATTATTATGTTGTCCATCTCCTTAGCTATTTTGGGAGCATTAATAGCCCAATCTCTGAGAGGTTTGAGTAACGATGTATTTTGTCAGGTGGGGTTAGTAATGTTGATTGGCTTGGCGAGTAAAAACGCAATTTTGATTGTGGAATTTGCTAATCAATTGCGTGCTGAAGGTCTGAGTATCACCAAAGCCGCTATCCAAGCAGCGCAAGAACGCTTACGCCCGATTCTCCTGACGGCTTTATCTACACTGTTAGGGGTTTTTCCGCTTTTAATTGGTGTCGGTGCAGGTGCGGCTAGTCGTCAATCTTTGGGGACAGCAGTGTTTGGCGGAATGTTGGTGGCTACTTTCTTCAGTTTGTTCCTCGTGCCGATTTTGTACATCGTGATTGGTAAAATGCGCGATCGCATGAAACCAAGCGGCAAGCCTCCTTTTACTGGTTCTAATCAAGTTAATTCCGTTATTCATCGGTAAATTTAACCTTTGTGTAGTAATTTAGCAGGAGAGATGAATTTTTAAACGCAGTGGGGCGTGGAGTAGCGCAAAGATTTACGCTGCGATTCTGTCTCATGATCTATCAACATGAAAACTTTGACGATGAATACAACCATCAATCTATTCACACCAGTTCAACTAGGGTCTTATACTCTACCTAACCGGATTGTTATGGCCCCCATGACTCGGTTACGGGCAATTGACAACATCCCAAATGCGCTGATGGCAACATACTACGCACAAAGAGCTAGTGCAGGGTTAATCGTAACTGAATGTACAGCCGTTTCTCCCCTGAGTTTGGGATATATGAACTGTCCAGGGATTTACACCGAAGCACAAATAGCCGGATGGCGATTGGTAACAGATGCAGTACATCAACAAGGGGGAAGAATTTTTCTGCAACTGTGGCATTCTGGGAGAATTGCTCATCCCGCCTTGTTAGGTGGAGAATTGCCAGTTGCGCCAAGTGCGATCGCTGGGGTTGGTTCACTGCACACTCCCACAGGTAAAGTATCTTTAGAGACTCCCCGCGCTTTAGAAACCAAAGAAATTGCCGAAATTGTCGAACAGTTCCGCCAAGGTGCAGCCAATGCTTTAGAGGCTGGCTTTGATGGTGTCGAACTACACGGCGCATTCGGCTATTTAATCGACCAATTCTTACAAGATGGTTCAAACCAGCGCACCGATAAATACGGCGGTTCAGTTGAGAATCGCAGCCGCTTTCTTTTGGAAGTGGTGGAAGCCGTTACTGGCGTTTGGGGAGGCGCAGGCGAGCGCGTCGGTATTAAGCTTTCTCCTAGTAACACTTTTTACGGGATGTACGACTCCAACCCCAAAGAAACATTTAGTTATGTGGTTAATGCTCTCAACCCCTTTGATTTAGCTTATCTCCATATGATGGAAGCCAACGAAGTTGATTTGTCAACTCGTGAAGTCATGAACCCTGTAACACCCTATTTCCGCCAAATCTTCAAAGGTACATTAATTACCAATGGTGGTTATGAAAGGCAAACAGGAGATGATATCCTCGCAAAAAATGATGCAGATTTAGTATCTTTCGGCAAGCTATTTATTGCTAATCCCGACTTACCAAAAAGATTCCAGACTAACGCCCAATTAAACACTCCAGATCCCAGAACATTCTACGCTCCAGATGCCACAGGATACACTGATTATCCATTTTTATAAATATAGGACTTACGCACAAATTACGGAATAACGTGCGCGTAGCGCATACCACACGGACGCAGAGAACACAGAGAAATAAGGGTTTGAGAGACTTTTTGCGTAAGTCCTGAAATAGTCAATAGTTAATAGCTATTACTTTTATACTCTGCTTTCCTGACATAATTTTCCTGTCAAAGCTAAGAAAACAGGTAAATAAATATGGGCTGAAAAATTTGTATAAAAACCTGTAAATTATACAAGTGGTAGCTCATGAACTCAATTTGAGAGTTTGGATTTTACCTCTAAATATTACTTCGTAGGCATCCAAAAATTATGGATCTTTCAAACTTCACTACTCTGCAAAACTTAGAATCTGCCTTTGGCGGCGAATCAATGGCAAACCGGAAGTATCTGTTTTTTGCAGAGGTAGCGCGGAAACTTGGGTTTAAAGATTTAGCTAAACTGTTTCGTGAAACCGCAGAGCAAGAGACCGAACACGCCTTTGCTCATTTTGAGTTGCTACATCCAGAACTAGTTGTAGAAGATCCAACTGCGTTAACTGACGAACAAAAACAAGAAATTGTCTCTCGGTGCTTATCTTTAGCCATTGAAGGCGAAACCTACGAATACACTACCATGTATCCTGAATTTGCCGCAGATGCTCAACGCGATCGCGACAATCCCGCCGCCGAAGAGTTTCTCAAACAAGCGCAAGAATCTAGCGAACACGCTGATACCTTCCGCACCGCAGCACATCGTTTTGGCTTATTAAAATTCATAGAGAATTACCACGCCGATCGCTACACTGAAGCGTTAGAAGTAATTAATGGTGGACAACCTACAACCAGAGTGGCGAGTGCAGATCCCAACACCCGTAAATGGGTTTGCAGACAATGCAGCATGATTTATGATCCTGTGACTGGTGATCCTGACTCTGGTATTGCACCTGGTACAGCCTTTGAAGCAATTCCTGATGATTGGCAATGTCCCATCTGTGGTGCTACCAAAAAGACTTTTATCCCCCTTGAGGAAAAAACTGCTGCGTGAGCAAGAATGTAGAGCTGACTTTTTACGTTATGTGGAAAAGCTAACGGGAAACCTAACCCCCTAACCCCTTTCCCTACTTTCGCGGAGCGTGTCGTAGACAGGGAAGGGGGAATATGTAGAGACGTTGCATGCAACGTCTCTACAGTTATAGGCTACTTCTGGAGTTCCCTGTCGCCTACACTAAAATAGTGCCAATTTCCATCAATAACTCCAGTACAGTCAAAATATGAGATTTGCAGCAGTCTCACTCCAGTACGACTTCTTACCTCGCTTTTACAAAATGGCAAGCATTAACGTGCTTTCCAACATGATGGTTCCTTTAGCGGGTATTGTTGACATTGCCTTTTTAGGACATTTAGCAGATATCCGTCACTTAGCAGGAGTCATTTTAGCAACCATACTCTTTGACTACCTTTACAGGGTGTTAAAGTTTTTACGCTCTAGTGTCAATGCCCTAACTGCACAAGCCGTGGGGCTGGATGACCAAAAAACTATCTTACTAGTAGGGATGAGGAGTGCTTTAATTGCCCTAGGACTGGGGTTACTGATCCTATTGCTGCAATACCCAATCCAAAAGATGGGGTTTTTGATTTTGAGTGGTTCGCCAGAAATTGAAAGTTCTGGAAGTGACTATTTCTATGCCAGAATTTGGGCAGCCCCGGCTGTGTTGCTTAACTTTGTGTTAATTGGTTGGTTTACGGGGCGCGAAATGAACAGCTTAGTGCTGTTGATGTCTTTAATTGGTAATGGTTCTAATGTACTGCTTGACTATTTGATGATTGTCAAGTGGGGTTGGGAAAGCATGGGTGCTGGACTGGCTACAGCCATCAGTCAGTATTTGGCGTTAGTCATTGGTTTAGTGGGGGTGTGCTTCAGCATTCAGTGGGCAAAAGTAGCAGCCGCCTTACAAGAGGTGTTTGATTGGGTGGCGTTGAAAGAGACTGTTGTCCTCAAAACCAACATTCTGGTGAGATTTTTAGTCTTGATTTCTACCTATGCCATCTTTACAAATCTGAGTGCCACACTAGGAACAATTACTTTGGCAGAAAATGGGTTGCTGTTGCAAATTGCGCTGTTGAGTCAGTTCACCATTCAAGGTGTAGGGATGACAATGCAAACCTTGACGGGCAACTTTCAGGGTAAAGGTACAACAGAAAAGATGATTCCATTGTTGAGTGTTTCTGTAATTACCAGTTTGTTTATTGCTCTAGGTTTTGCGATCGCATCTGTGATTTTCCCTGATACCATATTTGGATTACTGACTAATCATACAGAGGTTAACCAACACATCAGTAGTTATGCAATTTGGTTATTGCCGCTTCTAGGATTAACTGCTGTTGCTTTTATGCTGGAAGGGTACTTTATTGGCTTAAAAGAAGGTGCAATTATCCGTAATGCCGTTCTATTAGCCTTTGGATTCGGTTTTACTCCCTTAGCTGCTACAGGATGGTATTTACATAATAATCACTTGTTATGGATGGCTCTAGTTGGCTATATGACTATCATGATTTTAGTGCTGGGGTCACAATTACCTAAAACATTCATTAATAAAAATCTGCCAAATCAAGATTTACTGCCTAGTTCTTGACCGTACCAATTTCAGATTTTAAATTTGTTTTTTGGTTCAAACCCTAGAATTAGGATGTCAATCTGCCACATGAAAAATGCGAACTATTGCAGAAATCAACGAGAAAATTAACCGCCAAACTGCGGTAGTGTTAACGGCTGAGGAATTAAAAGCACGAGTTGCAGAAGTCGGTGTGAAGCAAGTTGCCGAAGAGGTTGATGTTGTCACCACTGGAACTTTTGAACCAATGGAATCAAGTGGGGCAATTATTAATCTAGGACACACTGACCCGCCAATTAAAATTCGCCGTTGTTGGGTGGATGGAGTTCCTGCATACAGTGGTTTTGGCGCAGTCGATTTATATTTAGGTGCTAGCTGTGTTGTGGATACGATGGATGGCGAAGAAGTCCGCGAACGGGGCGGCGGTCATGTAATAGAGGATTTGATCGCCGGTAAACCTGTGCATATCCGCGCCCAAGGACAAGTCACTGATTGCTATCCTAGAGCAAGTTTTGAGACTTCTATTACTCGCGACACAATAAATCAGTTTTATTTATTTAATCCACGTAATCTTTATCAAAATTTTATTGTAGGGGTGAATGGAGGCGATCGCCCGCTTCATACTTACCTCGGCCCTCTGCAACCGCGTTTAGGTAATGCTGTCTATTCTAACCCCGGTGCAATTTCTCCCCTATTAAATGACCCAAAATTACAAATTATTGGCATTGGTACGCGTATTTTCTTAGGCGGCGGTATTGGTTACGTTGCTTGGGAAGGGACGCAACATTTTCCTTTACAAAAGCGGCTAGCCAATCAAACACCCATTGGCCCCTCTGCGACTTTAGCCTTAATTGGTGATGCCAAACAAATGGATACGCGTTGGGTACGGGGTTGTTACTTTAAAAGTTATGGTTCTTCGTTGATGTTGGGTGTAGGTGTACCCATACCCTTATTAAACGAACAGGTAGTAGAAAACTGTGCAGTTCAAGATCAAAATTTAGTTGCGCCAATAGTAGACTTTTCCATTCCCCGGCGCGTCCGTCCGACATTTGGGTTGGTGAGTTACGCCCAACTCAAATCCGGGCGTATCACCATCGAGGGTAAAACTGTTAGGGTTGCTCCTTTAGCTAGTTTATTTTTATCTCGGCAAGTTGCCATAGAGTTAAAACAATGGATTGAAGCAGGCAGTTTTACCCTCACTGAACCAGTAGCATCAATTCCAATGGAGAGGTCTTTTCTTCCTCAAGACCATTGGAGAGAGTTGTGAGTGCTGAGTGCTGAGTTGTGAGTTATGAGTTGTGAGTTGTGAATTGTGAGTTGTAAATGATTTTTTACTCAACACTCAGCAGTCCTCACTCATTACTCATTACTCATTACTCCTCACTCCTCACTCATTACTCAGCACTCAGCACTCATTAATCACCTTACTCCTGAGTAGGTTTCGGTCGCTTGATTGGCTTCGGTGCTGGTGTAGAGCTAGGCGAAGGCGATTTTGGTAAGGGTTTGGAAATTACCGAGGGATCGCTGCTTGTTCTCTTGACGGGGCGTGGAGTTTCTCCTGGTCGTCTGGGGGGGAATGGTCTTCTTCCTGGACCACCACCAGCACCGCGAGGACCACCACCACCGCCACCTCTAAAGGGTGGTCTGCGTTTTTTGGGTAAGTCAGCGATCGCTTCTGCCGTTTCTATGACTAATGCGTCGGCTTCTCGCTTGGCTTTGAAGTCCCAAAACTTGCCTACGGCTTTGGTTGTCAGCACACCCCGCAATTTCAACTTGAAATATTTGGGTTTGTCATCTCGTTTACGTGGAGCTTGCTTAATTTTTACTACTAAGCTCTTTTCATCAAAAGACTGGTAAACCACTTCCCCACGGACGGAGAAACCGCCATCCGGGATGTTAGATGAAGGTGCTGAGAGGCTTGTAGCTTCTTTACTCTCATCTACTAAGCTTTCATCGGGTGTCTGTAATTCTTGTGACTCCGAATCTGCTTGGTTTTCTTCTGTTGGTTGTTTAGCCAGACTTTCTGGCTCCCATACCCCTACAATTTGAATGTGTAAGCTGTCATTTTCTTGTCTGGTGCGGGGATAAACTACCCACAAATGTTCTTTTTCTAGGTCTAGATGATTTTTGACTAGGCTCATAATCCGACCCAGCAAGACGGAATTGAGTTCTACACCATCTGGGGTGAGTAAGATACCTTGGGTAAAATGTTCGTCACTGGCTTGGTAACGACCCCGGACTAGTCCGATGGCGCGGTATTGCATCGGTTCACTAGGAGGCGGTATCGGTTGTTGGCGATTGGCTTCGCCACACTGTAGGTGATCTGCTAGGTTCTCATTAGAGTCAGTTTCACTAGAGTTGACAGGTGAAGTCTCAAGCTTAGAGGGCTGGGTTGCTGCTATGTGAACATTAGCAGCTGCCTCTTTGGGAGTTTGAGGTTCATTGGAAGCAAAAGAGTTAGCGGAATCAGGCGAAGGCATCAGGTCGGAATTCATAAAAACTCCTTGCGGCGGAGACACATCCCAATTATGGGATTTTAATAAGGCAGCTGGAAATAGCGTTTGCGTGGCTGATGAAAGTATATTGGCTTTTCACAAAATCACAACAGAACGCTCTATACAATTGTAAAGACCCTAAATCAGTCATTCATTATGTAAATGTGTAATTTAGCGTCTTTACGGCAGTTTCGGAAGCATATCATAGCTTTTAATATGATGGCTCTCCCTAAAGTAATCACTTAATTTAGCAGTCAAATAATCATTTGTTATAAAATTCACTCTTAATTGGCGGTATTCCGCACAGTTTTTGAAATTTTTAACTTTCTAGTTTGTGTCAATAATAATGAGATGAGAGTTTTGGAGGGGGACAAAATAGTGTCTCAACCGCGCAATCGCTGGATAGTTCAGATCATTCTAGCACTGGCAGTTCTTACTTTTGTAGGTATTTCTTTAGTTCCCATTATTAGTGCGCTCAATGATACGTCATCCTCAACCCCGAATCCCACCAACCCTAGTGATGTCGCTACTTCTAACCAAACATCCAAGTTGCAAGATGAGGTGCGAGGTTATGAACTGGTTTTACAACGAGAGCCAGAAAATCAAACCGCGCTCAAGGGCTTATTACAAGCCCGACTACAACTTTTGAGTTTAAAACAAGGTGAGATCCAAGGGGTGATTGAACCCTTGGAAAAGTTGGCGAAACTTAATCCGCAGCAGTCAGAGTATGGTGTGTTGTTGGCTCAAGCTAAACAGCAGATTGGTGATAAGGAAGGAGCTGCTCAAGCTTATCGAAATATTTTAGACACGAAACCAGGAGATTTGAAGGCTTTACAGGGAATGGTGGCTTTGCTTGTGAGTCAGCAACGTCCAGAAGCTGCTGTAGGCTTACTGCAAGAGACTCTGACTAATGCGGCTCAAGCTAATACTATTCAACCGGGAAGTGTGGATGTTGTAGCTGTACAAGTGTTATTGGGCAATGTTCACTCTAGCCAAAAACGCTATCCTCAAGCTATTTCTGCTTTTGATCAGGCAATTCAGAAAGCTCCCCAAGATTTTCGCCCAGTTTTGGCTAAGGCGATGCTGTTGAAGGAACAGGGTAAAGTCACTGAAGCTAAACCTTTGTTTGATAGTGCTGTGGCTTTAGCTCCTGCTCAATACAAAGATGAGATTAACAAAGCGGCTACTGTATCTCCTGAGCCTAATCCTATCCCTCCCACACCTCCCACATCAACCCCTGAAACTACACCCAAGCAGTAAAAAAACAACAGCCCCTCAAAATTTAGGGGCTGTTATTCTTAATTTTTAATTTTTAATTGTTACGCTCCCTCAAGAACAGCAAAAACACCAAAAATTAAGAACAGGAATCCGCCAGCAAAGGTAAGCTGACGCTCAGAAATACGTCCAGCGATCATTTTGCCACCAATGACTGCGATCGCGGCACAAATTGCATGACCTAAAATAGCCCCGATGGTGACACCAATGGCGTTATTGCCTGCGGCTAAGGCAATGGTGGCGATTTGCGTGCGATCGCCCCATTCTGCCATAAATGTCAAAACAAAGGCTTCTATGACAATCGATAAGGAATTTTTTTGCTTGGGTAGCTGCAATTCGGCTTTTTCTACTGCGGCTTTGGCTTCTGCTATTTCTTCCATCATTTCGCCTTGTTCAGCAGCAGCAGTCATCTTACTAGCTTGGTACAACAACTTAATACCAAAGGCAAAAAACAATACGATTACAGCATAATGAGTATAAACTTTTGGCAATCGAGAAGCGACTTGTCCAAATAATACCGAAAGGATTGTCATGGCGGCTAAAGCAGCTACCACTCCTATAAATACCAATCGCCGTGAATGGCGCATTGCCAAAATCATAGCGATAAAAAATGTTTTATCCCCTAACTCTGAAACTGTAATTAGTAATAAACCTGCGGTAAAAGCCGTTAGCACTCTCTCAAGCTCCTGAAAAATCATGTATCCATGTGAGCTTGATGAATGCCAAAAGACCTCACCAAGCTCACATTTTTGTGAACTTAGTGAAGGTCTCGCTACCAAATATTAATTATTTGTCACTTGAACCAGGCTCATCGCCAGTATGTTGATTCAAATGTACTGGCTGGGAAATTCTTTGCCAGTTGCTACTCCCCTTCTATGAGACAGATATTACATCTATATGTAGGTATGAGTCAAGCAAGAATTTTCTGGCTTTGAGAATTAGAGATATCCAGATAAGACTTCAACCGTAGCAAGTCCAGTTTTTTCCCAACTAAATTGATTAGCTCTAGCAATACCTTGAGTAGAAAGATGTAAACGCAATGCTAAATCAGCCGCTATCGGCTGCATCGCGGCGGTGATTTCGGCTGTGTTGTAGGGATTAATCAGAATCGCTGCATCACCAGCCACTTCTGGGAGAGAGGAGAGATTAGAAGTGATAACAGGAGTACCGCAAGCCATTGCTTCTAGGACAGGGAAACCGAAACCTTCCCACAGACTGGGGAAAACAAGGGCGATCGCTTGATTAATAATGGTGGGTAATTCACTGTAAGCTACATAGTCGAGGAATTTGACCTGATGAGTTATCCCTAGTTCTGCAATTTGTGTTTGTAGAAGCGGGGTATAACGCTTGTCAGTTGGGCCTGCTAGCCATAGTTCGTAGTCGTCGTTATTAGGTAGCGCAGCAAAGGCGGCGACAAGACGATGTAGATTTTTGTAAGGGTCTTGTCTACCAATGTAGAGAAAGTAATTGCGAGTTGGTAAATTGAGATAGCGAAAGTGAGTGCGATCGTGCGCTAGGGGGATGGGGGTAATTTTACTAGCTGGAATTTGATAAAAGTCAATGATGTCGTTAGCTGTAGCCTGAGAGTTACAGATAATATGTTGCGCCTGCTGCAAAACTTGAGGAATGTAGTAACGATGATACGGCGTTAACGGTGAGAAACGTTTAGGAAAACGCAAAGGTATTAAATCATGAGACATGACCACAAAACGACAGTTGCTATAAAGCGGTGCTTCTGGTAAAGGAGAGAATAAAAGATGCGATTTTAATTCGTGATAAATTCTCGGTACTTGCAACTGTGTCCAAACTAAGCGACGAAAATGCCCTTTAGTACCATGAGAAGGTGTTAAATTGCTTGGTATAGAATAGCACTTAAGATCAGGGTAATTGTTAGCTGTTAATAAGGTGGGGTTAAGAGATTTTAAATAAGGAAAAATATTATGAGCATAGTTACTTATACCTGTTGGTTGGGATAAGAGTATAGATAAGTTAATAATTAACTGATTGGATGAGTAACTCTCTGCTATATTCATCAAATAATTGCTCTATAAGCCTTTAATGTTTCTCTTGCAGTTCGTTCCCAAGTAAATAGTTTTGCTCTTTCTTTACCTCTATTAATTAAATCTTCTCGTAACTGGCGATCGCTAATCACTTTTAAAATGCTTTCAGCTAGTTGCATAGGATCTTGAGGGTCAATCAAAATAGCTGCATCTCCCGCAACTTCGGGAATTGAGGAAGTATTAGAACTAACAACCGGCGCACCTAATGTCATTGCTTCCAATACAGGTAGACCAAATCCTTCATAATGAGATGGATAAACAAAGACATCAGCTTTTGAATAAAATAATGCTACTAGTTCATCGGATAAGTAATCGAGATGGTGTATTTCTTTCCTCCAAGGAGAACTTTCAATAGCAGCAAATATTGATTCATATATCCACCCTTTTTTCCCAATCAATACTAATTGATGCTCAATTTTATACTGCTGTTTTAGTATATTAAAAGCAGTAATTATAGCATTGATATTTTTTCTAGGTTCTATTGTACTAACAAAAAGTAGATATGGTTTAGAAAAATCATATCTAACCTGCGCTTCTAGATTTAAACTATTATCTGTGTAAAAATAATCAGAGTTGTAACGGCTAGCTAAAGGAGTCACAAAAACTTTCTCTGGAGAAATATTTAAATACTTAATAATATCTTGTTTAGAATTTTCTGAAATTGTGATGATTAAATCTGTCCATTTTAGACATTGATTAATACGGGTTGTATATGTTTTTACTATCTGACTAGAAAAATTAGAATATTTAATAAAAGTTAGGTCATAAATCGTCATTAAATTAATGCTTTTAGCACAGGGATACACAAAATAATCAGTGCCGTGAACAATATCGGGAAAGCCAAAATAGCCTTCATAATAAGGAAGAATAGGATTAGGAATTTTCGTTAAGAGATTAGTAATACTAACTGGAATAGGTAAGGTATATACTGGTGTATCTAAATTTAAAAAATTAGGTTCATTTATTCTCAGCTTTAACCAATTTTTTAACCTAGGTTGGCGTACAATTCTTAATTCAAAATTTTCAGTTTTTTGTAGTAAATATAGTGCATGAATTAAATTATAAACATATAATCCAATGCCACTAGGTTGAGAGGTTAAAGACGTAGCATCAATTGCTATTTTCAGCATGATCTGAGGCATCAAACAATTTCTTCATTTGCCTAGCATAACTCTCTACGGTATGAAAGTCTTGATAATTTTTCTGAATTTCTTGGATTTTCGCTTTTAATTCTAAAGAATTTGCAAATTTAATAATTTTACTGACAATAATGTGAGGTTGACTCCAGTCTTCTATAATCAGTTCTTCAATACCATATTTTGAGAGTTCTTTTGCCATCCAAGTACCTGCGGTTACAACAGGAAGTTTACCAGCCATAATAGATTCAGTAAAAATGCCAGAAGTACGCTCTTTATAAGCATTAACATCATACGGTAGTAGGATAATATCCGATTTTTCGAGCCAGTTTAAATAGTCTGAGTTACTCAAATTATCTGGAATCAGTTTAACTTTAACACCACCAATAGTAGATATAAGTTGAGAACTTTGGGCAGCTACAACACATATTTTGTTTGCGTCTTCAGTAATACAAGTAACCAAAGATTTAACAACATCCCATCCTTTTTCTAATCGTGGCGTACCAGCCCACCAACAAATTACTTCATTATTTTGATGAATCTCTTTAATATCAATAAATTCTGTATGTGGTATGGGCATTACAGTTACAGATTCTTGGAAGTAATTTGATATTGATTTACCTAAAATCTCACTATCTGTGAGTATTTTAAATTTTCCAGGTTTTAATTTATTTTTAATTGCTTTATTTAAAATTTTATAAATCCAGCCGGTTTTATCTTTATGTGTATCTCTACGGTAAAGTAGCCACACTGATAGGTTATTTGTTGGTATTAAATATATGGCTATGAGTAATGCAAAAAGTTGTACATGAATAAATCGTTCTAGAAAAACAATAGAAAATTTTGATGGTATTAAAACATATTTTCGTAATTCATTAGCAATCGAGAAACTCAATCTTAATATATCTTGAAACTTTAATATTCTAATTAATGGATTGATGCTTGCTTCTAAGTTTTCACCACTGAGTTCAGGATACCAGTTAGTTGGCAAATCACTAATTTCGGAGTCTGGCGCAACTATGGCTATATGCTGCCAATTTAGAATTTTAGCGGCTTTAGTCACAGAAATATGATATGGGATTATATGTCCCTCTCCTCCCATGAGATTAGGGATGAGAGAAATCAATATTGGACTTTGCTCCATATCCTTGTGATTCATAAACCGATTATCAAGAGGTTAATGTTGAATGAGTTTAGTTGTTTCAATCAATTCATTTACAATCTGAACAGAAGCTTGTGTGTGAGATAAATTTTTAGCATCTGCTAAAGTTCTATTTGTCAGTAAAAAAATTGGATTACAACCAGCATTAATGGCACACTCTACATCACTAATTGCATCTCCAATAAAATAAGACTGCGAAAGCTCTATAGAATACTTTTCTGAAGCTTGCAGCAACATATATGATGAAGGCTTACGACATTTGCAGTTATCAGATGGTTGGTGAGGACAGATAAAAATCTCTTGAAAATACACACCTAGTCTTTCATATTCTTGACACATCTTGGAGTGAACTAACTCGACATCATTTGCAGTAAAATATCCTCTACCGATACCGGACTGATTGGTAATAACTATTAATAAATATCCTGACTCCTGCCATTTCTTGAAAATTTCACCAGCACCCAAGGGAAGTTTCACTTGATCTGGGTGGCTCAGGTATGGGATGTAATCTATTAAAACGCCATCTCTATCCAGAAATAAAGCTTTGTTAGGTTTAGTAAAATTAGTATATTTATCTCTATGATTATCAGAATACATATTCAATTTGTTTCATGAATAAAAAGCTTCTATATCAATTACAATCATAATTATTGTTAAATGGACTAAACAATAGTAATTTAATTAACTTTTTTTGTAAATAAATTAAGTTCCACCTGTTCGCAGATACGATGATAGGTAATCACATGAATTTCTTGTACTAATGGAGTATGTTGTTCACTAACAAATAAGGGATAGTCAGTAATTTCCTTTAACATTCCCCCATTGTTACCTGACATTCCAATAGTTACAATTCCCAGTTCTTTAGCTATCTTTAAAGCTCTAATTACATTTTGGGATTTCCCAGATGTAGAAATTCCCCAGATGATATCTCCTGGTTTACCCAAAGATTCAATCTGTCGGGAAAAGATCGTTTCAAATTCGTGATCGTTTGTCCAAGCTGTGAGAGTAGCTGGATTGGTAGATAGTGCGATCGCAGGTAATCCTTTACGATTGATCAAGAAGCGTCCAATAAACTCCGCAGCTATGTGCTGTGCATCAGATGCAGAGCCACCATTACCACAAATGAATAAGGTGTTGCCTTGCTGAAAACTTTTGACGATCAGATCAACTACACTATCTATCGCCTGGCAATACTCTACTGTGAAAGCAGCTTCCAAGCTTCTGAGTTTATCCTGCACCCAATAATCCAACGTTCTTCCTCACTTGTTGTTTGGTAACAGTTTATCTTGTTGCGTTCCAAACCACTCAATCGTTTTGCTCAACCCAACTTCTAACGAAGTCAAAGTTAAATCAGGAACATATTGTTGCAGTTTGCCAATACCTAGACACTTAGATTTAGCACCAACATAGCGTTCTGTATCAAATTGGATTAAGTGGAAGTCATAGTCTACCTTTTCGCAAATCAGTTTAGCAAAGTGTCTAATTGTAAATTCCTCACCTGCACCAATGTTGATGATTTGGTTATCTACACTAACTGCTAATTGAATCATAGTTTTGACAAAATCGTCTACAAAAACGAGTTCGCGGGATTGATACCCATCACCCCAGAGAATTACCGAATCCCCGTAGAGTTTACCACGCATAATTTTGCGAATTAAGTCAAAAATAAAGTGCATTTGTCGCCCATCTGTATGGTAGCCTGGGCCGTAGAGGGTGGAGGGAACTAAACAAAGGTATTTCAAACCATACTGTTTATGCAACGCTAGTTGTCCTGCATATAACATCCGCTTAGTCATTGCATAGGTAAACAAGCTATCTATCGGGATTCCTGCCAAATAGTTTTCTTCTATTAGTTCTAAATCAGGCGCATACGCACAACTAGTACCCATACTAATTAGCTTGGCTTGCGGTTGATATGTTTGCCACCAAGCCAGCACATTTGTATTAATTTGCTGGTTGATAATCCATTGCTCCCCAGGATGGTATAAACAGAAGTCGCCTGCTTGAGTCCAAGCGGCTAAATGATAAATATAGTCATAACTTTCATGGTTATACTTCAACAATGAGTTTTGCTGAGTCAGGTCACAGTTTTTAGAATTCAAGCGAACTAATTCATGTCCTTGAGTTTCCAATTGTGAGCAAAGTATTGTACCTAAAAAGCCTGTAGCACCGGTAACTATGATTTTCATCGTTAAGCATCCTTGGGATTGACAGGAAAGAAAAATTCAACTCCTTTGTCAATTAGGTGTTGGTTATTGGACAGAATTTCTTTTTTAAAGTTCCAGGCTAAGACATAATAAATATCTGGTAGTTCCTGAAGTTCTTTCTCAATCACAAGAGGAATGTGCATTCCTGGTGAATAGAGTCCGCGCCGCAATTCATTTTTTTCTACCAAACAATCTATATAATTAGTGCCAACACCAAAGTAATTCAACATGGTATTTCCTTTGACGGGTGCGCCAAAACCAAAGATTCTTTTACCCTGCTGTTTAGCGTGTTCTAAATAGGCAAGATTTTCGGTTTTCATTTGTTGAATTCTTTTAGCAAACTCTAGATATGTAGAGAGTTCGTTGCTTTTTTCATTTACTTCTGCTTGTTGGAAAGATTGCAGGCGATCGCTTGCTGCTTTTTTTCCTTTATGGGTTACAAACCCAATAATAGAACCACCATGAATTGGGGAAAGATAAGCGTCAAACATGGATAAACCATGTCTGTTTAGGAGTACCTCAATAGTATTGAGATTGTAGTAAAGTAAGTGTTCGTGGTAAATCTGGTCAAAGGCTAGATTCTCTACAATGCGTTTCATGTAGAGAAACTGCACAACAAACACCCCATCTTCCCGCAAAGCTTCCCGAATTCCTTCAGCTACAGAATGTAGTTCTTCTAGGTGAAAGAATACACCAGCCGCGTTGATTATATGAAATTTGCGATTAAGACGCTGAACCACATCCAAATTGAAAAATTCGTTTAAAGTTGTAATTCCGGCATCGTTAGCTATCTTCGCCGTAGTTTTGGAAGACTCCACACCCAAAACATCATAGCCTAGTGTTTGAAAATGCTTGAGCTGAGTTCCATCATTAGAACCAATATCAAGTACAGATTTACCTTGAGTATCCTTAAAAAAGCGGCTATCTATTTCCTCGGCTACATTTTTGAAATGCTCACTTAAAGAGCGAGTCACACCTGATAAATAAGTATGATCGCCAAACATAATTTCTTTTTTAACAGTATAATCTAGCTGGACAGTTCCACAATCATGACAGTAGAGTACACGCAAAGGATAAAAAGGTTCTTTTCCAATTTCCTCTGGTTTCAAGAAGTGATTGCACCAAGGTTGAGAGCCGAGATCAATTGCAAGTTCTAAGTTAGTTAAATCACAGACACGGCATTGCATAAGAGACAAACCTGTTTATTTTTTCAAAAAGGATAATCTTTTTTGAAAATATTCAATACATGGTAATTCTATTTTTCAATAGGCTTAAATGTTCAAACAATACAAAGATGAATTGCCAAAACTCTAAGTATTTGAATATCAGCTATCTTTTGTTTCATTCTTTTATGAAATTATACAATTAGTCAATCTTATTTCTCATAACCTGGATTATTTTATTTAGGCATACAATAAAGTGCATGGCCTTCCATTTTAATTTGATATCCTAGAGCAGATAAAAATGGTTCTACTCCAAGTAAAGCAGATTCTCCCGTTTTTACATCCTTGTGAATATCAATACACAAATAAGGTAAAAACTTTTCTAACGTAGTTTTTCCACCATGTAAAGCATAAAGTTCAAAGCCTTCAATATCTATTTTGATAGCTTTAGGTTTAATATTTTTAGCAGCAACATATTCATCAATAGTTGTCACATCCACTGCATAGCATAGATGATTCATTGTGGGATTAATATTTGGTGAGGCTAAGGTAGAAGTATCAGAAGCCCAAGATAAATCATTATCTGAAGTATATTCAATAAACTCTGTAAATCCAGGAGCATCAGCTATTGCTGATTTTACCAAGGTGACATTGTGGGCATGATTGATTTCTAATAGTTTTTGGAGGCAATTTTGTGCTGTTCTAGATGGTTCAAAAGCATGAACAGAACCTTTTTCACCGACTACTTTTGACAAAGCTAAACTTATAATTCCAAAAGCTGCACCCACATCAAGGGCAACATCACCAGGTTGCAGATGAGAACACAACCAATCAGACTGCTGCGATTCCACCCAGTAGGTTAGTTTTTGTGTTGCTTGAGGATGTAAGCAATGAGGATATAAACGCAATAGTTCAACAGGTGCTAATAGGTTCATACCATTGATTTGGCAAGTGAATATTGAACCTGCTCTGCTGAAGTCTATCAACTCCATTAAAAATGCACGCATTGTCTCTACAATGGGTTCATCATGGTTGGATATTAAATTATTTGAACTGCGTAAGTTATGGATTGAAGTTCGTAAAGTAAGAGTGTCTAAACGGATTTGGCGTACATATTCTTCAATTTCTGGTAAATTTAATGCCCTACGGATTTTCATCTTTAGCCAATTTTTGATGTTCATAATTATCGTGTAAGTAAAAATGCAAATTATACTCAGGGATATTTCGTTCTAAAATGTCACATTTTATGCTGACGGGTTGATTCTCACAAAATGGTCAATGTTAATTTTGAGGAGTGGGTTTGGTTGCTAAATTGTTGTTTTTCCTAGAAATATTCGTAAAAAACGCTGCGAAAAAGAGAATGTAATGTCATTGAAATTATACTATTTATACAAAGAGGGAGCTAAATTATCAAATTCCGCTATTCTGAATATTTTTGCCTGTTTTATCAAAAATGTCTGATCAGATGTACCATTCAAAAATTCAAAATATAGTCTGATTTCCGAAGGTTCTGTTAAATTAATTACCCAATCACGATAACTTTGAGCAAGGAAGCTTGTGTAAGCATGATATCTAAAAATAACAGTTTCACCTACTTTCACGCCGCACATCATTTCGTTATCTGTACCTCTAGCACTAAAATCCATATCTATTAAGTATCGACCTTTATCAAGTCTAATAGAAGATTTTAAACTGATTAAGTTAGGAGTAATATTGGTGAAAAATTCCTGTGTCAAAGTAGTTATTTCATGAAAAGTAAATGGAGGTCTATAGAGAGTTTCCAATAATCTATCTTGATGAATGTAAAGATTATTGCGTATAACAACCCCATCAGGATAGTCATGGTAACTTTTAATTTCACGATAGTTATTTAAGTCTATAGAGATATAGCCTTTTTCCCTTAATAAATCAAGACATTTAGTGTCTTGTGGCTGTGTTTCTAATATTAGGTAAGGCTTGGCAGTCACAAGAGTATTTAACATACCTTTAATGGCATCAAATTCTGCTCCTTCTATATCCATTTTGACCAAATTTGGTACTAAGCCTGTAAAATTTATAAAATCATCTAGAGCGAGTGTCGATACATTAAAAGCTGCTACATCTGTATCGCTAGTTGAATAAATACTGTCGTTAAGATGACCACCTAAGTAAATTGGTACTGTTTCATTTGATTTGCTATAGATGGCAACATTATAAACCTGGACATTATTACATCCATTCAGCACTAGATTTTTTTGGCATTTATCTATAATTCTTGGACTAGCCTCGAAAGCACATACAACACCTTTTGGCCCTACCATTCGTGACATAACGGTGGTTAGTCCACCAAAGTTAGCACCTACATCAAAAACTACATCGCCAGGCTGGCAAAGGTCTCGTAATGCAATTTGAACAGGAGGCTCCCATAAGTTACCTTCATACCAGTAAGAAATACCAAATAAACCTTGATAATCCCTAGCAACTTTATCGCTGAGTAGATTAACAGAATCTTCTAAGACTGGAATAGCTAATGCCTGACGAAGTTTAACCTTGAACCCATGTTTTATATTTTTCATGAAAATAAAGTTTTGTATTTTAACTAATTTTGTTTAACGTTATCTTTTTCATTAACAAATAGTAACGCGAGCATTACTATTTGTTAATGGAATAAATACTCTTCAAACCTTAGTAAACCACAAAAAAGCGTGTTGTTCATGACGATTATCATTAAAAATTTTATACATAGGTTCAATGGCTTGGTTATTTATAGCTTGATGCTGTTGCTCAATGTTTGTAATCATACGATTTGTGCGGAGGACTGTATTAGCAGGTAATAGTTTAGAAAGTTGGGGTATCCAATCTAAAGCTCTATAAGCATCAAGTAAATTTTTAGTTCCTGGCAGATATTTTAATGCTAGTGAATCTGGTATTTGTTGTTGAATAAAACGTCCTACATTGTAGGCGTACTCTACATCTGTACTCCAGTGCTGACAGTATGATTTGCGATATCTTAAACATCTGTAGAATAACTCTTCAACTTCTTTAGGGTCATGATTAACAAAAGCATATTCAACTCCAGCTAGAGTACGATGCAAATACCAAGCGCGTAAATCCTCTATCTCTGCTCTAGGGTGTTGCGTCGTTCGCTCGTCTGGGTAGTTACGAAAAACACCTAAAGTTTGAGGAATAGCTTTAGTCTTAATAAATGGCAAGACACGACTCTTAAATTCTGTGTCTCCCGCAGCTTTGAAGGTAGCATCATAAAAACCAAATCGCTCATGAATAGAGCGACGATAAAGCGCACCTACCCAAGATAAATAACAGGTTTCCAGGTAAACAAGACCTTGTTTATAACCTTTGCGGTCATAAACCATAACATCGCTAACCCATGAACCATTCTGATCAACATTTGTCACCAAACTATTTGCTTGTACCCAATCTAGTGTGGGATCTGCATCTAATTCTGCTGCTAAAATTTCCAGACATTCAGGCAGTATAGTTTCATCAACACCCAGAAAAGTCAAATATGGTGAGCGAGCAAGGTCTATCCCACGATTCCAAGCACTTTGTATGGTTTCACGTTTAGCACACCGAGCATAAAGAATAGGAATATCCAGAGATTCCATCGCCTGCTTAAATGCACCATATTCATCAGCAGGAGAACCGCTATCAACCAGAATTACTTCAGCAATGCCAGATTGAATCAGTGTTTGGAGTTTGAGTGTTTGCAGAAATAAAGGTAGCTTGGCAGCAGCATTGTAAAGTGAAACGATTATGGAAACCCGATAGCTGGATGAAGTACGCCGATTATCTAGAAATTCGTACTCCCACTTTTGATTAAGTTTATTGTCTACTAGAGCCTGATTGATGATTGCTTTACAACGTTCGTGTTGATCTGGATATTTGCCATACATAGCTTCAGCCGCTAGTGCTTCTCGACTAAAGCCATTAGTCTGAAGTATGGATACAACATTTGGCAGATCATTAAAAGAATCATAACCAAGCGATCGCATACATCTTATTTGATATGTTGCGGCAACAATATCATTACCTCTTAGCATCTCTAATCTGGCTAGCTCTCTCCAAATTCTGACACGATCAATCCGATATTCAGATGATAAATTCCAACAATTATTTACCTTGTTGCTTAATTCTTGCTCATTAGATTCACCTGAATTAAAGATATTTTGATAGCTCTTAAGCAGTGATAATGCTTTTAGCCCTTGATCTACAATTTTTAGATCTTCGTAATTATCCTTACTTAAAAAAGAACGAACTTTTTCTTTGATAAACCCCTTAGGATTGACCTGAAATGATTTGACATTTCTGAAGTATTGCTTAATTTCCGGTTGAAGTTTTTTCTTGATAACATGTAAAACATCATTTTTCATATAGCTGATTGCAACTATATTTTTGCGCCTACCTGTTTCTTGAACATTCATTAATTGAGAATACCAGTATTCTGTTTCACGACGTATACCTTGGTCGTAGTCTGGCTGACTTTCGTATATTGATTCTATAGATAAGCCAGATATCTCTGGTTTAGCTTGAGATAAATATTCGACTAATTGGTAACGATAGTCATCATAATTATCTAATAGGGAAATCATAGAATGAATACATGAATAAATATTATTTTTATCTATAGTTATTAAAGGTAAATCAGGATATGTCTCCTTCAGAAATCTTACAATTCCAGCTCCAGTGCCTATAACTGTTGGACAACCAGAAAATAAAGATTCAAGAGCAGTCAAATTAAATGTGTCATATTTAGAAGGTAATAAAGTTACAGATTTACTAGAAAATACTTGCTCATATAACTGTTCATGACTCATGGACGACATTAATTTAACGTCATCTTTGAGCCTGTTATTGATCATTTGATAAAGTTGCAGTCCTGAACCTAATTCACCTTTATAATCAAAACTATCAGGACCAATAACATTTGCAGTTTTGAATTTAGAACGGGGTAGCCACCAAGTTAATTCAACAAAAATATCTGGTCCTTTACGCCTTTCAGTACGACCAACAAAATTGATATCAGGTAATTCATCGGATTTTTTGGCTAACTTCGGTCTAGGTAGTGATATAACCGACAAAGGATTTAAATAATAAGATTTTAAATTTACAATTTTATGCCATTCATCTAAATAGGTTTTACTAATACCGTAGCGAGTGTCAACCACACTATACTGTATTTTTTCTTGCCAAATTAAAGTTTGATCAACTTTTCCATCATAAAACCAATCCATCTTAATAGATGTCGATATATTGCCGTGCATTGACAAAGCAATGCTCTCAAAATCCACATTATGATATTTTAATGCTGGTCTTAGCATAGTACCAAATTGTTCATAATCTGGTATATCTACAACATCAAAACGTTCTCCAGCCACAGAAGCCGCTATATTACTAGTCATGATAAATACTCGATAAATCCATTTTGGTGGAGTCAAATCAAGAAAAAGTGCATGATCAGCAATATGGTATTTTTCTTGATAAAGAATGGCATGAGCATTACTAGGACGATTGCCTTTTAAACTCTCAGAAACTATGAAGTAGTAAAAATCAATGTGTGGATTTTTTTCAATTAAACTGCGATAGAATGTTTGTCCGCCACCAATTTTATTAAATAAATCAAAGTCAACAATTAAAACTTTCATATGGTTGCTTAATTTCGATAAATATGTATTGGTTAAGAAAAAATTATTTGTGAACCAGGAGCATTTGTTTTTGCTATTAAAATTTGATGATTAGCAAAACAACTTTGTAAGGTTTCATGGAATTGTGGAGGTACAAAAAACAGCATAAATCCACCTGCACCTGCTCCCAATAACTTACCACCCCAAGCACCTGCTTCAATACCCGTTTGATAAATTTTATCGATTTCAGAATTAGAGATACCCCCATCCAGACTACGTTTAGCTAACCACGCACGATGCAGTAATGCACCAAATTCTGATAGAGGTCTATTGCTCGTCAATATATCCCAACCTTCATCAACCATGTATCGCATCTCCTTCAATGTGGCTGTGTTATCACCCACCTTTTGCAACTGCTGTGCTACAACATCAGCCGCTTTGCGTCTAATACCAGTGAAAACTATAAAAAGATGCTGCTCAAATTCCTGCAAGCGTTGTTGAGATATAGGTACACGGTTAACTATGATATTGTCTTCAGTTCTAAACTCGACCAAATTAAAACCACCAACCGCGGCCAAAACCTGATCTTGACACCCCACTTTGTCTTTGACTAAATTTCGTTCTACATAAATGGCCTCATAGGCCAATTCCATTGGCTTGATGAATTCACCTTTAAAACTGTGAAGGGCATGGAGTAGAGAAACCGTAAATGTTGAAGACGAACCTAAACCAGTAAATGCTGGCAAATCTGCCACATTATGTAATTCAATATCTTTCTCTAACCCACAAAACTTTAAACACTCACGATAAACACGGTGTTCAATTTCATCTAAGTTTTTGACTAGTTCCACTTTCCGGTATGAGAGTCGAATTGAATAATCAAATAAGCGGCTAAGAAATGGACTAGCAGTAATATAGGAAAACTTATCAATAGCTGTGGCTAATACAGCACCTCCATGCTGAAGAAAATATTCAGGATAGTCAGTTCCACCACCAAAAAAGCTGATACGAACAGGGGCGCGAGATATTAGCATTCTTTCATTTTCCTAAGCAGACAACTCACTCTGATAACCTAGTCTAGAATTACAAAATGAAATAGTTTTTTTAGCAATGCTACTGTCTGAACATACCTCATTTAAACATATACAAATATACAACTAAGCATCTGAAATTTTTAAATGAGTGATGATTTTTGCAATTAACTCTAGCTTACCAGAATTGGTGTAATGATGATTTAAAGTGATTGGATAACTGATAAATTACAAGAAAAAATAAGTGGCGAAGCGTCTATATATCATATGTGCATGGTACGGAAAATATTAATATGCCGACTCAAACTTATCTAAGTTTTGTAGAATAAATGATTCAGCCTGTGCTAAAGACTCAGGAGTGCCTATATCTAAAAAAGCAGCATCGGTGATAGCTACTTGTATGGAAAAATGTTTGCTTAAAAATAAAGGGAATACTTCATTTTCAAAGCTCAACGGCAGTGTGTCTGGAAATTCTTGTAATAAAGAATTTTTTAATAAGTATACACCGACACTTATTATTCCAGCACCAGTACACTTTTCAGCAAAATTTTCTAGTTCACCGAACTGATTACATACTAGAGAACCATATCGTGAAGCATCATTCACAGATAAGCCTACAATTACACCACTATTTTTTTTATCATAAAAATGGTTACTCAGTAACGCTAAATTTGCAAACACTAGAGAATCACCATTGACAACTAGCCAAATATTCGGTACGTCTTCACTGTGATGTACAGCATTTAAAAAACCCCCAGCAGTACCTAGGGGCGTGTTTTCTCGACAGCAAATAATCTGTATACCATCAACAGGGTGTGTTTGAAAATGTTGTTCTATGACCTCTGCAAGATAACCTGTCGAAATAATGGCTTTTGTAATTCCTTGTGTTTTTAGATAACGTACAACCCACTCAACAAAAGGTCTACCTGCAATTGACACCATAGGTTTAGGGACACCATTTAATAGGTGTTTGATGCGTGTGCCGTAACCACCAGCTAAAATTACGGCTATGACCTCATTTGGGGGAAATAACATTGGCTGCCTCCACTAGACATTAGAATACAGGCTGTTGCGTAAGATTGTATAACCCTTAATTAACTCCTGAATACCTCGACTTAAAGACCAATCTGGTTCAAAACCAGTATTTAAAATCCTGGCGTTAGAAACTATGTAATCGCGCTTATCTGGATCTTCTCCAATAGGAGCTTCTAGATATACAAAATGGGGCAAGTGCTTTTTAATTTCAGCACATAATTCTAATTTGGATAAGTTGGCATCTTCTAAACCCACATTGTAGGGCTTACCCTTCATGGTTTCAAAATTAGCAATGCCATGCAAAAATACCTTGGCTATATCACGGATATGAATATAATTTCTCTTAAAATGTCCCTCAAAAACCAGCACGGCTCGGTCATGTACAGCCCGGTAAACAAAGTCATTTACTAATAAATCCATCCTCATACGAGGTGACATCCCAAAAACAGTTGCTAGTCGGAACGTGATACTATTTTCTCTTTCTAAAACTGCTGTTTCTGCTTCTACTTTCGTAACTCCATAAAGGGAAATTGGGCGTAAAGGTGTTTCCTCTGTACAAAACTTTCCAGGTTCACCAATACCATAACCGCTATTTGTTACTGGCATGAGAATCCTTTGTTCTTTGCTAGCCAGCCGACACAACATCTTGACAGCATCAGAGTTAATAGTTTGAGTGCCAATCGCATCATTCTTACACAAGGGCGCACCTACTAGTGCTGCTAGGGGAATAATCACATCGGCATCTTTGAGCAGAAATTTAATAGTGTTTTCATCTCTGCAATCACCCCTCATCACTTGAAAGCCATCATATTGACAGCAATCAGCCAAGCTATTTTGGTGAAACATAAAATTATCTAATACAGTCACCTCATAACCATTAGCTAGTAAAGTTGGTGTCAGTACAGAACCAATATAACCCGCCCCTCCAGTAATTAATATTCTCATTGTCATTCCTTGTATACTCTGATTGAGATTTTACACGTAAAAGAGCTTTTTTGTAAAAATTATTGCTTTAAAGATCGAAGTTTAAGTGTTACCCTCTTTGACTGCTTGCAGATAATAATCTACTGTTTCTTCAGCATTACCTACAAATTTTATTTGTCCCTTATCTAGCCAAATTGCTCGCTCACAAGAATTTCTAATAAACGCTAGATCATGCGATACTGCCAAGACTGTGGCATTTCCATCCCAAAAGTGATCGATTCTCTGCTTACATTTATTTTTAAATTTTTCGTCTCCTACCGATAGAACTTCATCTAATATTAGAATATCTGGTTGCACATCTGTAGCAATAGCAAATCCTAGCCTAGCTACCATACCAGAAGATAAACCTTTGACTGGGACTAATGCATAATCTTCCAACTCTGCAAAATCCAAGATCGAGGAGGATCTTTGCTGAATTTCCGCCCTAGAAAATCCTAGTAAAACTCCGTACAAAACAATATTATCCATCACCGAAATCTCTGAATCAAACCCTGCACCGAGTTCAATCAAAGGAGCTATTTGTCCTCTGACTCTGACTATACCGCTTGTTGGTTGTAAAATAGCACAAATTATTTTCAGGAGAGTTGATTTACCTGAACCGTTTGCGCCAATAATTCCTACTTTTTCACCTGAATTAACGACTATATCAATATGATCAAGTACTAATTTCCGTGCAGGCTGACGGTACTTACCTTCAATAATTGATAAAACTGTTTTCTTGAGGTCGTAAGAAAACTCTTCTTGCGTCCGTCGCCAGAGTGAAACTTGATCTAGACGAATGACTTCCATCTACAGCAAATCCATAAACTGATGTCGCCACATATGAAAACAAACCCATCCTAATGACAAAAGGATTATTCCACTGAGCAAACTACCCCAAATTAAACTGAAATCAGGTAAATTTCCAGATAATGTAATTTGACGGAGACTTTCAATAATTGGTGATAGCGGATTGAGTAATAAAAACTTTTTAACTGGTAACGGAACAATAGCTGCTGGATAAAATACAGGGCTGCTAATCCAAAGTACAAATACAACTAATTCATAGAAGTAAGGTAAATCTCTAAAAAAAACATACAGCGCACTGACTAAAAATCCAACTCCGGTACAAACTAAAGCTAAGGACAGAAATGGAAATAGTAGTGCCAGCACATTGATTAAACTCTTAGAATTGATTAGAGCGATTACTGCTAGCAAGGGAAATGCCCCAACTGCAAACTGAAAGACATTTGCTACAATCATTGAAACCGGGAAAACACTGACAGGTAAGCGAATTTTGTTTAACAATGCTCCATTGCCTACTACACTTGACAAAGCTTGGGATGTAGAGGATGAGAAAAAATTAATCACCACTAAGCCAGTGAAGGCTGCTAGCATGTAGTTCAGTATAGAATTGCCATAATAAGAAGCAAATGTTGCTCCAAAAATCGCACTGTACAGTGCCGTCATAATTAACGGGTTCAATAGCGACCAATATACGCCTAATAAAGAGCCTCGGTAACGCACCTTGAGGTTTCGCATTACCAAGACATATAGCAATTCCCGGTAACGGCGCACTTGTAACCAATTTGAATTATCTTTGATAGAAAGTGTCATCCTCAAAACCCATCACACACCACAGGCAATTCATTCGCGCATTTTATCTCATTAGAGGCTAAATTGTCGCATTAGACTGAGAATAAAATTATACTTTTCAAAGTATTGGTGAATATTAGCCAAATTTATAAGCTCTTACTTCAACCACTCACCACATATTACATCCGCACGACCAGTTTACTGGTTAGTTAGTTCCTAAAATTTCTCTGTGAGTAATTATTGATTTTTTAACCATATTAATGCAGAAAAGTCAAATAAATATTTTTTCCAGCGATCAAGGTATTTAAAATAGCTACAAATTTAGTCTCTACCGGAATGGCTTAACTTAGGCTATCTGGATCAATTCCTTGCGATCGCAAATACTCTGCCAGTTTATCAGCCCGTTGGCGTTCTTGTTCAGCCCGTTGGCGTTCTTGTTCAGCCCGTTGACGTTCTTGTTCAGCCCGTTGGCGTTCTTGTTCTACTTTCTCATTGAATGTTGGCAGCCAACCTGCTGTATTATACCAACGCAACCATAAACCATTTGTCTGCTGATAAGAACCTTGCCAAAGACCTAAACCTAACTCTAGCTCTTCCAACCAAAATCGCTTTTCTACTAAAGGTATAGCCTCATAACGAGTACCATTGAGTCGAAACGCCCGCAAATTATTTTCGTAGCGGTCATATACAACATAATAAGGAACGCGCAAAATCCGTTCATAAACTTCCCACTTGGTTGGAGGTTTATTTACTTCTCGTAGTGTCGTCCCTAAATCTTCCTGTTCTGTACCTGGTGAGAGTAATTCAACTACTAAAAACGGAGCAATCCCCTCTTGCCAAATAACGTAACTTAAACGTAAGTCTTGCTGTTGATTAGCATTTGGTACTCCCAAAACCATGTACCAATCAGGACGCTTGTACCACAAAGTATGGCGGGGGTCATAGTAAAGGTTTAAGTCGCTAGCAAGTAAAATTTCCTCCGATGAATAGTTAGGAGGTTGACAAGTCTCACTAAGCAAATCTGCCTGTATGCAATGAAATTCGTCTGGCAAGCCTGATTCGCCTACTAATTCACTGGGTAAATCATACATCGTTGGCATAGTTTCTTGTGGCGGACGAGGTGGATTAGTTTGATACATGATTGCTACCTCAACGATATTAAATGCCAGTTTTACCTTAACTCAAACTATCTGGGTCAACGCCTAGAGAACGCAAATATTCTACCAAACGATGCGATCGCTCCTGTTCTTGTTGCAATCGTAATTCAGTACCCGATACCTGTTGTTGTGCTTCAGATAATTGTTGCTGTACCTCAGATAACTGTTGTTGTGTTTCAGATGCTTGTTGCTGCACCTCAGATAACTGTTGTTGTGCTTCAGATGCTTGTTGCTGTATTGCTATAGCAACTTCTTCTGGCGTTGGTACTAAATCACCGTCAGCAGTAAAGTAACGAAGTTGACTATTTTCCACACCCAAATACAGACCAAGAACTCCACTCCAACGCCAGCCACGCTCATCAGCTAGGATTTCTTGATATCTATTGCCTATTAACTCAAAACCAGCAAATTCTAACCTCTCTGGCGAAAACCAAAAATATTCCGGTGTGTGAAATCGATTTTCATACAGGCTTTTCTTCAAATTCCGGTCAATATCAGCCGTACTCTCAGAAAGTAATTCAATAATTAAATCTGGATAACGCCCATCTTCTTCCCAGACTACCCAGGAATTGCGGGGACGTTTTTCGGTGTCCTTGACTAAAAAGAAATCTGGTCCACGGAAATCTCGATTTCGCAATTGCTGACGGCTAAAGTATATTGTCAGATTTGCACCGATAAAATAGTCATTTTGATCGCGCCACAGCCATTCTAAACAAGTGACTAATAGCAATAGCTGCATATAATGCAACGAAGTTTCCATTTCCGGCTCATCACTTAATAACCGAGTTGCATCGGGCATTTGTTGTTCTAGCTGTTGCGCTGTGACAAACATGGTTTTATACCTGATTGCGTATTGATTTAATTTTAAGCTTTTGGTCAATAGTCACGTTGCTGCGTTCCGAATTCAAAATTTAAAATCTTGCCCTCGAAAGAAGTGAAGGGTCAAAATTCAAAATGAAAAAAGGTCTTGGAGTATGAGTTAGTATCTGTCCCCAGTCTCCAGTCCCCAGCTTTCCAATGAGTGGATTTTAAATTATCCAATCCAAAATCTAAAATCTAAAATTCCCAGTCCCCAATCCCCAATCCCCAATCCCCAAATCCTATAACCGATGAGTACCAGATTCAGCTAAACTGATTGTTGGTTTATTGCGTTTTATGTCGGCATGGAAATCGGACAAAAAGTTAAGGTATTTCGTTTGCGCGATCGCGTTTCTGCTCCCATTGCTCAGAAACTAGGTAAAGTTGGTATTATCGAAGGCTACAAAGTCACTGATGGTCAGGGCATTGGTGTAGTGGTGAAGTTTGACGATAATAGTTCCACTTGGTTTTTTGATGATGAAATCAAGCCAGTGTAGTCATAGCTACTCCAGGTAGAAGCTAAGGTTATTTGTCTAGTGCTAAGTTGGAGTTGAAAAGACCGGCGGTTATTGGAAATCAAGATAATGTCCCAGATATTGACATTTTTGGGCGAAAGCAGCATTGCTCGTACCAAAATAGCGATCGCTGCTGCTAAGTCATTGGCGAGTCAAGGTAAACGCGTACTTTTAGCAGGATTGGCAGAACCAGTATTATCCATCCTGTTAGATCAACCCCTGACACCTGACCCCAAAGAAATTGCACCCAATCTAGAAGTAGTACAGTTCCAAGCATCTGTATTACTAGAACGCAATTGGGATGAAGTGAAAAAACTTGAGGCGCAATACCTCAGAACACCTATCATCAAAGATGTCTACGGTCAAGAACTGGTAGTATTACCAGGCATGGACAATGCCCTTGCCCTCAATGCTATCCGTGAATATGATGCCAGTGGTAAGTATGATGCCATTATCTACAACGGCACAGGTGACTCATCTACCTTGCGGATGTTGGGTTTACCAGAGTCTTTAAGTTGGTATATCCGCCGATTTCGGCAGTTAGTAGTCAACTCTGACTTAGGTAAGAGTATTGCAGAATCACCGTTGGTTCAACCGCTAATTAGCAGCTTTTTTAACTTCAACTGGACAGCAGATAACTTTGCTCACCCTACCAATCAAGTTAATAATTTCTTAGATAAGGGAAAAGCAGCTCTAGCTGACCCCCAGCGCGTAGCCGCTTTTTTAGTGACTACAGGAGATCCCTTAGAAGTAGCAAGCGGCCGTTATTTGTGGGGAAGCGCGCAACAAGTCGGTTTAACAATTGGTGGTGTCATCCAAATTTCTGCCCAGGGAAACACCGACTTATCGGAAGAATTCGCACCCTTGAAGGTAAGTGTTGTTCCTGACTTGACAAATGGTAATTGGCAACCATTAATAGATGCTCTACCTAATTTTGTTGAGCAAGCAGTACAAGCCCCCAACCCAATTACAATCGATGTCCACAACCTCCAAGTACGCTTGTTTTTGCCTGGATTTGATAAAAAACAGGTCAAACTCACCCAATATGGGCCAGAAGTCACTGTAGAAGCAGGCGACCAAAGGCGGAATATCTTCCTACCACCGGCACTGAGTGGCAGACCAATCACTGGGGCTAAGTTTCAAAATAATTATTTGATCATTTCTTTTTAGGATTGGGAACTGGGGCATAGGGTATAGGGCATATAGAAATTATCAATGCCCCATTCTCAATTCCCAATTCCCAATTCCCAAATTCATAATTAATCCTTATGTCAGAACTCACTCCTATTACTCCCGATTCTAATTCTGAAGCAAGTGACCGCACTGCTAAAACCCGGCAGTTACTGGGGATGAAAGGTGCAGCACCGGGGGAAACCTCGATTTGGAAAATTCGCCTGCAATTGATGAAGCCGATTACCTGGATTCCCTTAATTTGGGGTGTTGTCTGTGGTGCGGCTTCTTCTGGTAATTACACTTGGACTTTAGAAAATGTCTTAAAAGCAGCAGCTTGTATGTTACTGTCTGGGCCGTTACTGACGGGTTATACTCAAACCCTAAATGACTTTTACGATCGCGAAATTGATGCCATCAATGAACCCTATCGCCCTATCCCTTCCGGCGCAATTTCCGTACCCCAGGTAGTTAGCCAGATTATCTTCTTATTTATTGCTGGGATTTCCCTGTCCTTTGTACTGGATTTATGGGCAGGGCATGAATTTCCCAATGTCACAGTTTTAGCGATATTTGGTTCTTTTATTGCCTTTATCTACTCTGCACCACCTCTCAAGCTGAAACAAAACGGCTGGTTGGGTAACTACGCCTTGGGTGCTAGCTACATCGCCTTACCTTGGTGGGCTGGTCATGCTTTATTTGGTGAACTCAACTGGAAAATCATCGTTATTACCTTGATTTACAGCTGGGCAGGATTAGGAATTGCCATCGTCAACGATTTTAAGAGTGTAGAAGGCGATCGCCAACTCGGTCTAAAATCTTTACCTGTAATGTTCGGTATCGACAAGGCCGCCTGGATTTGTGTGGTGATGATTGATGTCTTTCAAGGCTTGATAGCTGCTTATCTGGTAAGTATCCACGAAAATTTGTATGCAGCGATTTTGGTACTGTTAATCATTCCTCAAATCACCTTCCAGGATATGTACTTTCTGCGCGACCCCTTAAAGAATGATGTGAAATACCAAGCCAGCGCACAACCATTCTTGGTTTTAGGAATGCTGGTAGCTGGTTTAGCATTAGGTCACGCTGGGATTTAAAGGTGACAGGTGACAGGTGACAGGAAAGAAGCACAGGGGCAGAGGAGATTTTACACCCAGGACTTACGCAAAAAGTCTCTCAAACCCTTATTTCTCCGTGTTCTCTGCGTCTCTGTGGTTTGTTATTCCGTAAATTGTGCGTAAGTCCTAACACCAATGTCCCAGTCCCCAGTCCCCAATACCCAGTCCCCATGAATTTATACTTCTGTAGCGAGAAGTTAGGTTGAAGGAGTTAGGAGTTAATATACTTCTAACTCTCCATTTTTATCAGAAATTGCCGTGCTGGAATTGATAGTTTTACTAATCAGAGGCATCCAACCATTTTTAGTACCCATTTGCTTTGTTGTTGCTTGGATGCTCATTTCTCTTGTTGTTTGGAGTCTATGGACAGCTGCACGAGACAGTATCACCACAGCCAAACAAATGCACCAAATACCCTGTACAGGTTGTCAATTTTTCACCGATGACTACCGCCTCAAATGCACTGTCCACCCATCTATAGCCAATACAGAAGAGGCGATTCATTGTTGTGATTTTCAACCCAAGACAAATCCTTATTTGTACTAGGGAATAGGGGACAGGTGAAGTAGGGGGAGCAGGGGAAGCAGGGGGAGCAAAATACAATGCCCAATAACGCCCACTCACTACTCAGCACGGGCTAAACGCCCCGCTACCGCTAACAGCACTCCCTACTCAGCACTCAGCACTCAGCACTCAGCACTCTTAACTAATTTCCAACAATACCTTTAAAACCCCTCGGCGTTGGGCTTGTGCAAAAGCCTCTAGTGCTTCGTTGAGGGGGTAGCTGGAATGAATTAGCGGTTTTACGTCTACTTTCTCTGCTGCTAATAAATCCAATGCTGCCGGAAAAGGGCCACAACGAGAACCGATGAGGGTGATTTCATCTACTACCAAAGCAGAAGCATCGAAGCTGAGGTTGCCTGCATAGGTACTTTTGAGTATAAGAGTACCACGAGGACGTAGGGCGCGACGAGCGATCTCAAATCCTTCTGGATTACCAGTACATTCTACGGAAATATCAAAAGTTCTATCTTTTACAACATCAACGAAACCAGTTTTTATTCCCCGCGCCTCTAAATTAGCGAGTTTGTCTTGGTGACGACCGACCACTAATAGTTGACAACCAGTTAAAGCCAATGTTTGCGCTACTAACTGCCCTAGTTTGCCATCTCCCACTACTAGAACGCGGTCATCTGCACATATCGTCACCTGCTGCTGAATTTCTAGTGCGGCTGCTAAAGGTTCGGTAAAAGTGGCAGTGTCTGTTGATACATTTTCGGGTACGGGATGAAGATTTTCTATTGGTAAACAAAGATAGTCAGCAAATGCGCCGTGACGATTGACGATACCCAATACTGTACGGTTTTCGCAGTGGGTTGGTTGTCCCCGACGACAGAAACGGCAATGACCACAAACAGCATTAATTTCACCGACTACGCGCTGATTGACAAGATGTTTTGGCCCTTGTTCTACCAAACCGACAAATTCGTGTCCTAAAACGCCTGTATAGGGGTAGTAACCTCTCAGTAATTCTAAATCAGTATTGCAAATTCCTGCGCGTAAAACACGCACAAGGGCTTCCCCTGCTGGTGGTTCAGGAATCGGAATATCTGTACGCAGTTGTAATTGGTTATTTTCCAGCCAGAGTCCTTTCATGATCTTTTTCTAGTCAAATACTCACAGGCATTTTAACCGCAATGCAAGTAGCTGGACATAGGGAGGTTTAGACCAAAGGCTAGATAAGAGACATTTTCATCTCTGTAGTTGTTTAAATATTTTTCTAGAAGGAAAATGCTGATTACCCAGTCAGCTATAACTATTTCTGACAAAAAGAACTAAAAGCACTTCAATTTTCCACCTCAGATGGACTGGGGAATTTGACCTCAACCTTGCTTAACCAAATTATTAGGTCATTGGAATGAACTGCAATCTCACTACCTAAGGTTTTGATATATAAAAGCCCATCGCTAATAATTAAGTCTCTGATGGGATACCATGAATTACGTGTACGGATCAGCAAATCCAAAGGAATCCCTAACTGTAAACTATTTTTGCGATATTTCCACCAAGCCCGCCACAGATTCACTGATTTTGTACAGTGCATATGATATCCTTGGGGCAAAGGACAGTATTTATACTGGTAGCAATGGCGTTCATCTATTTCCCCTGTGAGGATATAGTTGTAATCTGCCAAGGCCTCGTTCATTAATTCCCAGTAAGATGAAGTTGATTTAATTGAGAATTCCAGTGTTTTCTGCGTAATTTCGGCAGTAGCAATCACACCTTCAGCTTTGGCTATGACTTGGTTACTTTTATAGGCGGTCTGTGCCTGTAAAGAAGCGTTGGCTAACAAAACTTCTTTCTTTTGGATAGATTGATCAACAAACTCTTTTAATAAATCTAAGTTAGATAACATGGCTGTTCTATATTCAATGCACCATTTTTACTTAAGCTATAGCTCATTGTCAGTAAGCAATTACCGTAATATCACCATTACTAAATCATCACTGTAATTCTGATTATACCCAAACCCTATTTTAAATTTGTAAATATACGGTGAACTATTTTGATTCTTCAAATTTGTCCATTACGGGTAGTAAAGTTTTCATGAATAACTCTTCTATACATTGATTTGAAATATTCCATGAACTATTGATAATTGATTAGATAAAAAAATAAAGCTTTTATATTGACTTAGTATAAATACTGGAAATATTTACATTGCAGTAACAATCAAGCAGATAATAGAGCGATTCCTATCATCATCATCATCTACTCAAAAAGTTCAAATATGTTTTGAAAAAGGTAGTGGGTGTCAGCATTAATTAAGTTACTATTGACAGTCAAAAATACACAGTCAATAACTAGTGATGTCATTAGTTATTGACACCATCTAATTACATATACGTGGTAAAGCTATAACATCCTGAAAAAATACCCAAGTCATCTGTAAAATTTTTGGCGTTAGGCGACTTGAGTTAATGAGGAGTGGATGGTATTGAGGAAGACAGAGGTTATAACCGTATTTCCTGGTTCCAATCCTCAAAATCTTCTTTCCTTTCTGGGAAACTTTCTGTCATCTAGTTAGATTCAAGTATTTTCTCTTATTTCAAGCCTCTAAAGGAAGAAATAACTATCAGCCTATACTATGCTCTCTAGGGGGCAGGAAAAAATCATCACGAATATGCAGCCACTCCTCTTTAATCGGTTGACCATCAAATCCAAGCTTATTATCATTATTCTTTTTGCCAGTATTAGCTCGATTTTGCTCATCGCCTATCTAGGGTTGCAGATGGGCAAGCGATCGCTAACTCAGTCTGTTTCTAACCAACTTACAAGTGTTCGCGCTGCTAAGTCCGACGAAATCAAAACTTATTTGCAAACTCTACGCAACCACCTGAAAACCCTGTGTGAAGACCGGATGGTTATTGCCGCGATGGTAGATTTACATCAAGGATTTCAGGAATTGAATCAGAAATCAATTCCGCCACAGTGGCAGCAATCTTTGCAAAATTATTATGAAAAGGAATTCTTTCCCACGATTTCTGACAATGTTTCTGGAGAACTCCGTTTTAGCAACTACAGTCCTGTCAGCCAAGCTGCTAAATATCTCCAGCATTACTACGTTGCTGGTAATGTCTATCCTGTGGAACAAAAAGCTCAACTTTTAGATGCTGGTGATGGTAGTGCATACAGTCGCTTCCATGCTCAATATCAACCTTTATTTCAAAATCTAGTCCAGAGCATGGGCTACAGCAATTTATTACTAATCGATCATAATACAGGCGATATTATCTACTCAATCCGTAAAGAACCAGACTACGGCACTAACCTCAATACTGGCCCATACCGCACCAGTCACCTAGCCAAGTTAGTAGCAACTGTGCGTCAAAGTTTCGATCCGAGAACAACTCAAATCACGGATTTTGAAGCTTATCGACCAGTGTATGGTTCTCAAGTGGCATTTATCGCCGGCCCCATTTATGACGGTTCTAAGCTGGTGGGAATTTTAGCGGTGCAACTATCTGTTGCGGAAATTAACCGTATCATGACCAGTAACCAAAACTGGGTGAATGAGGGTTTGGGAAAGTCTGGAGAAGCTTATTTAGTTAGTTCAGATTATCGGATGCGATCGCGCTCAAGATTTGCACTCGCAGATAAACAAAACAAAATCCAGACTCTAGAAACAGAAGGCGCACGAAAAGCCTTGGCAGGTGAAACTGGTACAGGCATTTTCAAAGATTATCGTGGGATCTCGGCACTCACTGCTTATGCTCCTTTGCAGATTGGCGATCTGAATTGGGCAATATTGGCACAGATGGACACAGCCGAAGTCTTGACTCCCGTGGACAATCTACAGTTGTGGTTGTTGAGTGCCAGCACAATTTTAATTGTCATGTTCACATTTTTGAGCATCATTGTTTCTCATTTTGTGAATCGCCCCATCGCAGCCATCAAAGAGGGAATTCAACAACTGCAAGCCGGCAATTATGACACCACAGTTGATATTAATGCTGATGATGAATTTGGGGAGTTAGGGCGGGCATTTAATGCAATGGTAATTAGTTTGGGCGAAAAGTTAGCAGAAATAGAGCAAAAAAATCGGGAAAACGAAGCTCTCATGCTCAATATTGTGCCTTTCACCATTGCCCAGCGTCTTAAGCAAGGTGAGTTGCTAATTGCTGACCATGTAAAACAAGTCACCATTTTATATGCCCGTGTGGTTGGGATTGCAGAACTTAGTCAACGACTTCCACCAGCAGAAGTCGCCCAGTTGTTGACTCACTTATTCCATGAATTTGATGAGGCGGCAGAACGCTTTGGGCTGGAGCGTAAAAGTACAATTGATACTGACTACATGGCTGTCTGCGGACTGACGATACCCCGACTAGATCATGTTAAACGCACCATTGATTTTGGGGTAGAAATGTTGAATATCCTGCATCGGATGGAGTTGAGAAAAGATTTAGTTTTAGCGTTAAAAATTGGTATTCATGCCGGTTCAGTAACAGCTGGGGTAATTGGTACTAAGAGATTTGGTTATAACATTTGGGGAGAATCGGTTTATTTAGTCATGCGCTTGTACAATCAAGCGGAACTTAACAGCATTGTGATGACTCGTGCTGCTTATGAGTGGGTGGCAGACTCTTACACTTTAGTGCAGTATAGACCAATGTACATTGACATCATTGGTGAGGTGGACACATGGATTTTGGTTACTGCCACTAGGATGTCAATGAGCAAAGTTGATCTAGTGCAATCATCCTTTGCAAAAGTTCAGCCGATCGCCGATACCGCCGCCGAACTATTCTATCAACGACTATTTGAATTAAGCCCCTCTTTACGACCTTTATTTAAAGGGAGTATGGAAGATCAACAACGCAAACTAATGAGTACACTAGCGATCGCTGTTGAAGGATTACGTAACCCAGCAGCAGTGATTAAGGCTGTGCAAGAACTCGGTAAAAGACACGCAGGTTACGGAGTGAAGGAGGAATATTATGATGTTGTGGGGGAAGCTTTACTCTGGACGCTAGAGCAAGGTTTAGGCGAAGCATTTACTCCCCAAGTCCGGCGAGCCTGGGAAGAAGCTTATAAATTTTTGAGTGAAATTATGAAAGATGCTGCGGCTCAGGTAGAGCATCAAAATATTGGGGTTTAGGATCATGCGCCAAGACATATTAACTTGGGGAATTGCTCTGATGTTGGGAGTTCCTGTAGTGGCGATCGCACTCAACGAAGTAATTGAGAGATTACAACGGCAGAATATACCCTTCGTAGAAACGCTGCAACATCTGCGGAATCTAGTTTTGCCCTTTCTAACTGCCTGGCTAGTGATGCGTCAGATTCTCAGTTTCGCACCTTCAGGAAACTTCGTGCGTATAGGCGAAACTTTATTTTGGGTGGCAATTATCTACACTGGACTATCTTTTTTAAACACTACCCTGACACCCCGCAAAAAACCCAAAGCTTGGCAAATTAGAGTACCAAATCTCTATTTTTTGTTAGCACGAGCATCTGTTGTATTGCTTATTGGGGTGCATATCCTAGCTAATATTTGGAAAATTGACTTAGCACAAATTACAACTGCTCTTGGGGTTGGTTCTTTAGTAGTGGCGTTAGCTTTGCAAGATACCTTAAGCAACTTAGTTTCAGGTTTTCTGTTACTTTTGGAAAGACCCTTTGAAGAAGGAGATTGGATAAAAATTTCGCCACGTTCAGGCACAAATTTTGAAGGAGAAGTAATCGAGATGAATTGGCGGGCTGTTCGCCTAAGAACCCGAAATAAAGACATTATCGTGATCCCAAATGGAGAACTAGGGAAAACAACTTTTGAAAACTACACCTTACTCAATCCCATCCATGCAGAAAGGGTTTTTGTGAAATTTTCTTATAATGATTTACCTAATCATGTTATAGATATTATTAAAAAAGCTGCATTAGAAACTCCAGGGATTATTGCCGATCCAGAACCTAATGTTCGCATCAAAGAATATGGGGATTTTTTCATCAATTACGAGATAAAAATCTACATCAATAATTATCCCAAGAAAGATGATATCAGAGGCGATTTGTTAAAAATAATCTACTACGCTGCCAAGCGTCACAAGTTAACAATTCCTCTGCCGACTCAAATGGAATATTCTGTTGATCAAGCTTTGTTAAAAAGTGAAGTTCCACAGGAAAGAGTATTAGAATACTTGGAAGCACTGCCTTATCTGGCCTTTCTCGACCCTAGCACTATCAATAAACTTGCTCGTCATGCCATTGTGGAAGAATACGGCGTAGGCGAATGTATTATCAAAGCGGGAAATATCGACAAAGGATTTTTTATTGTTTGGGATGGATGTGTTCGCCTCTCGGTAAAAAATTCTCAAGGGAAAGAGCAAGAAGTATTTCGTTTGTCAAGTGGAGATTGTTTCGGTGAAATGTCACTTTTAGCGGGACAAAGGAGCTTAGTCACTGTGACGGTGGTTCAAGATTTGCAGGCGATCGCGATTCCGACTGAGGTTATCATTCACCTGGCGGAACACAGTGCTAAGTTTGCCTTAGAAATCAACCGCTTAATTGAAGAGCGAGATCAGGCTATTAAATTAGTTAAAGGAATAGTCAAAACTTTTTGAACTCGTTTAGGGACTTCCAACTCAAAAAATGTTCCATCTGTAGGGTGCATCAGTACAAAGAATATCTGGGCATAGCAAAGGTTTCTCACACTGACACACCCTACGAACAGTCAATTTGGGATAATTTAATTTTTGGAAGTTCCTTATTTGATCGAAAAAAGGCAGAGAGTAGTATTTTTTCTGCCTCCTGCCTTTCTTGATCAAAAAGCTGGAAAAACTTGTTAGATTTCCATCTTTTGAGTAAAGGGGGTAAAAAATGGCACTAATTCCGAGCGACTGACAACAAGGGTAGGGAAAGAGCGATCGCTATAATCTTCTGCTGATACCAAAGGAAATGGCTCTGAATCCAGGGATATCCAACTACCGCCAGCCGCTTGCACAATCACCCAAGCTCCTGCTATATCCCATACTTTGGGTGTTGCTTCCACACCGCCTAAAGTCGCTCCAGTCGCAACGGTGAGAAAATTATAACTAGCTACACCCAGCATCCGAATTTTGCAGGGAAAGCCTTGTTGCACCACAGCCAAGCTGCGAGAACAGAGATTAAAGAAATGATTACTGCTGGGAGCATCAATACTAGTATGAATGGGATGATGATTAAGAAACGCTCCCGATGGTGTGGTTAAACCAGAATCACCTGACCAAAATCCGTGAAAGGCTTGATTCAGAGGTGGTACATACACATAACCGAAAATTGGTGTACCTCGATATAACAAACCCAAAGAAATTGACCAGATAGGGATACCCCGTGTAAAGTTGGTTGTCCCATCTAAAGGATCAATTACCCAACACCATTCTGTACCAGGAAAAATCTGATCGCTTTCTTCACTCAAAATTCCATAACCAGAGAAAGTAGAAGCGATCGCATCCCGAATTTCTTGATCAGCCCATTTGTCGGCTTGTGTCACCAAGCTACCATCAGCTTTTTGTAAAGCTTGCACCTGACCATAATCTTCCATGAGTCGCTTTCCCACCCTGGTAGTAGTGGTTTGGGCGAAATCGAGAACTGTCGTCCAAAAATCATTCATTGATAAATTCTCACCAAAGCCGTTTTAGTCTAAATCACTTTCTAATACAGAAGCGATCGCTTGCTTGGTATTGGTTTGAAATTCTGTCACGTTTACCCGATTGAGAAACCAAATCGACAGCACCATACCTAAAGCTTCCAAAGCAAATACTAATCCATAGGCTAATTCTAATGTTGGTAGCAGATTCCGGCCTAAATCTAAAACTGCACCACCTGCAACTACTGCTAGTCCCCTAGAAACGGACTGTGCTAATCCCCAAGCACCAATAAATGTACCTGCGCTTTCCGCAACTGTGAGATCCAGCATCAAGCTAATTGCAGCTGTCGTTAAAAACCCAGTCGCTAACCCAAATAAAACTAAAGCAAACTTCAAAAAGGCAGGATTAGCCGAAAATCCCGACGCACCCAACAATAACGCCGCAAATGCGACTAAAATACAGCCCAAGCGTGCAGTTCTGCGTTTACCCAAGCGCGGTACAATCAGAAAGCCTGTGACTCCGTAGGCAATCAACAGACCTGTACCATAAAAAACGTTGAGTTTGGTACTTTCAGCCAAAGGCATTTTAAACACTTGACCCGCAAAAGGTTCGAGAATCGGGTCTTGCATGAACAAGGAAAATGTCATCACCAATAAAAAGGTGAAAAACAACCCTGTTTGGGGACTAGCTGTTAAAATCTTCCACGCTGCACCCAAGGTGATGCTGTCTTCCCGGTTGCTGAGACTAGAACGGCTAGCGTAGAAAGAATACTTTTTTTCTACACCCCAGGTAGCGACAAACGACAACCCAAAGACAATCGCCGGCACAATCAAAAACAGTCTGTTAATTGCTGCCTGTAAAGTCAGTATGTTGGCTTCTGGTGTTAATTGTTTGAGCAAACTAGAACTAATAATTGCCCCGACAATAATCCCCAGCATCAGCATTGACCAGACGACACCGACGACTTTAGAACGGTTATCTTCCTCGGAGATATCCACCAATAAAGCCGCAAAAGCCGTACCACTAGCGCAAATTGCTAGACCGTAGACGGCAAAAACTAACCCTAAAACTGCTGTCCAGCCAATAGTAGCCGTTGTCCACACCCAGCCACTAGAATCATTGGCTACACTATTTAACTGCCACATTACTTGTACAGCTAAAAAAGCCGCGATCGCAAATATTGCTGCACCTATCCAAACATAAACTGTACGGTGATAACCCCACAAAGGCTTGGCATCGGAAATCTGACCAAACCAAATCCGCGAAGGAGAGACAAATGCAGGCAATGCGAGTACCAACGCCACTAACGTCGCCGGAATTGCTATTTCTTGAATCATGACTCTGTTTAGTACACCCAGAGTCAAAATAGACATCATCGCCAACCCCATTTGAAATAGGCCAAGGCGAAACATAGTGAAGAGATTCACTCTCTTAACAGACTCAGGTTTTATTGACTCAAAATTGCTGGTTGTCATTGATAATTCACTGAAAACACTACAGGATTTAGTCGTTCTTTAACTTAAGATAAACCCTGCCCATCCCCAATCTGTCAATTTTCATGCAGTTTAGGGCAACTTCTCGATGATGCTAAAGCTACACTAAGAAAGTAAAGAAATGTAAACAAACTAAAATTTACTATCGTGGAAACAATCACATTGGGGAAAAATGGCCCATCTGTCACCCCCCTTTGCATTGGCACTTGGGCTTGGGGTGATAAACTGTTTTGGAATTATGGCGACGACTACGGACAAGAACAGTTACAAGCAGCATTTACCGCCGCTTTAGAAGCTGGTGTGACCTTTTTTGATACCGCAGAAGTTTACGGACTAGGACTATCAGAAAAATTTTTAGGACAATTTCTTCAGCAAACACAGCAGCCAGTACAAATTGCCACGAAATTTGGCCCCCTACCTTGGCGATTTTCAGGACAATCTGTTACTGATGCGTTAACAGACAGTCTGAACCGCCTGCAATTAGAAAGTATTGCCCTGTATCAAGTACATTGGCCTTTTGCCTTCTTTTTAAGTCAAGAAACTTTGTTGAACACCTTAGCCGATGAAGTGAAGCGGGGTAGAATTGCGGCGGTTGGTGTTAGTAATTACTCCGCCGCACAAATGCGCGAAGCTCATCAAATATTAGCAGCTAAAGGAATACCATTAGCGGTTAACCAAATACGCTATTCTTTACTAAGTCGCCAAATTGAAAGCGAAGGGATCTTGGCAACTGCCCGTGAGTTGGGTGTAACAATTTTGGCATATAGTCCTTTAGCTCAGGGATTGCTTACAGGGAAATATACGCCTGAAAGTTCTGCTAATCTTAGCGGTGCAAGAAGATTAGATCCCAGATTTAGCCAGGAAGGAATGCAAAAAATCGCACCAGTGATTTCTTTATTACGCAGCTTAGGGGAGAAACGCGATCGCACTCCAGCCCAAGTTGCTCTTAATTGGTTAATTGCTCAGGAGAATGTCATTCCTATTGCTGGGGTAAAAACTGCCGAACAAGTACAACAAAATGCTGGCGCGTTAGGTTGGAAGTTAAGCGACGATGAAGTTCAGGAATTGGAAAAAGTCAGTCGTCCTTGGAGATAGGAACTGGGGACGAAGAATTTTAGATTTAGATTATTTATGTCATTAAAAGCGTTCGTGTCTCGGAGACGCGGACGCTTTTAATGACTGTAAATATTTTTGCTCATCTACCTAGCACCCATTCAACTTTATTACCATTTTTTGTTTCCAGGTCAGGCAGAATAAAACCAGCACTCGAACTAGTTACTCGTCCAAGTTTACGCGGACGTACCCAGTTGCTAAGTAATCGAATTAACTCAGCAGCTATTTTTTCTGAAGTATAATCCGATGGTTCTCTAACCAGGATATTACCGTCCACTAGTTCCATCTGCCATTCTGGATGTTCAGCTTGTAGCTGCTCTAAGGAATGAGATTGTGAACATCAGACTAGAAATATTGCATCACTATCTATGTTCCTACAAGCTGATAAAAACAATTAGTCAACACAAGGAGTCATGAGTCATGAGTTCCGAGTAGACAAAATCATACTCCCACTCAGCACTCTATGAAGCTGATTCTCTAGTTGCGGATGAGCCTAACTTTTGATTACCAGAGGAAACCGAAGGTTCACGACGACCTGAGCGTAGTTTTGGCTTGGAACTTCCACGTCTGTCTTCGTCACCGTTGTTGTTATCGGATCTGTTCCAGTTAGAACGGTTTCTGTCACCGGAAAATTCACGCCGCTTGCTGAGTTTGGGTTTGGGAGATGATGTGGTTTCTTCAGGAATTTCGACATCCGAACTTAACCACGCGGGACGAGTTTGATCGTAAGCGATTTGTAGTGCCGCAGCTGCGATCGCCTGTGCGTCGTATTGTTCAATCAGTTCGCTGATAATGGGCAAGAATGAAGCTAAACGTTCACCAGCCAAAGCTTCTCTGACTTGTCCTTGCAATTTCATGATGTGGCGTGCTTCGATTTGCGCCCGTGTGGGAATGGAAAGCAACTGCCAATTTTGCCGCACATGGCGTTCAAAGATTTGCTGTTTGCGACGCTCAAAGGGTTGTACTAGGGTGATTGCTGTACCTTCTTTCCCGGCGCGACCTGTCCGGCCAATGCGGTGAACGTAGGTTTCAACGCTATCGGGAAGGTCAAAGTTGATTACATGGGACAGTTGATCGACATCTAAACCCCGTGCAGCAATGTCGGTGGCTACTACCCAGCGTACCTGACGATTACGGAAACGATTGAGTAATCTCTCCCGTGCTTGTTGGGATAAATCGCCGTGATATTCATCGACACTGTGACCAGCCGCTTGCAGTAGACTGGTGAGTTCGGCGGCGGTGCGTCTGGTGCGGACAAAGATTAAAGCGGTCTCTGGGTCTTCCATTTCCAGAATTGGCTGTAAAGCTTTGGCTTTTGTCCAGTGACGAGGAATGAGATAAGCTACCTGATTGATTTTGTTGGGGGTGGCTTTTGGTTGCTCAACTGTGACAGTCACAGGCGATCGCAAAAACTTGTTGACCAACATCCGAATCGATGGTGGCATGGTAGCTGAAAATAGAGCAGTTTGGCGTTCTTGGGGTGCTTGGGAGAGAATTCTCTCAACATCATCGATAAAGCCCATGCTCAACATTTCATCGGCTTCATCTAATACAAACCACTTGACTTGATCAAGTTTCAGATTACCCCGTTCTAGTAAATCAATTACTCGTCCGGGAGTACCGACAACTACATGAACACCACGCTTGAGTTGCATAATTTGGCGATCAATTGATTGACCACCATAAATTGCTAACACCCGCAAGCCACTATGACCAACAAATTGGGACACAGCATCGTGAACTTGAATGGCTAACTCGCGGGTAGGAGTTAAAACTACGGCTTGCACACCTCTTTGCTGAACATCAATCCGCTCTAGCATTGGCAGGGAAAAGGCAGCTGTTTTGCCTGTACCCGTTTGTGATTGACCTACTACATCTCTACCCGACAACAGTTGGGGAATAGCTTGCGCTTGAATGTTGGTAGGTTCGGTAAAACCAAGTTTTTCTAAGTGTTCAACGCGTTCTTGTGAAATGCCTAGTTCTTGAAAAGAAAGATTCATCAAATCTCCTCGATTGTGTTTTTTACTTTGAAATTTGTAAATTGAAACTTTATTAGGGGACTGGGGACTGGGAATTTTAGATTTTGGATTGAATCATCTAAAATCCACTTATTGAAAAGCTGGGGACTGGGTAAAGAATAAATCTTTTAACCTTTTTCCCTTCTGTCACCTATCACCTGTCACCTGTCACCTGTCTTATGCGACAACTTGACCAAACAAATCATACTCATCCGCGCCATGAATCTGGACGGGTACGATAGTTCCTAACTTGGCCTCGCCACCAACGTAGACTTGTCCATCAACTTCTGGGGAAAATCTGCCAGAACGGCCGATTAATTTCCCACTTTCAGGGTTTTCTTGCTCAATCAGGACTTCAACAATTTTGCCGACTTCCTGCTGATTTTTTTGCCAAGATATGGGCTGCTGGATGGCCATAATGCGATCGCGACGTTCGTCCATGACAGCTTGTGGCAGTTGATTGGGTAGTGTGTATGCGGCTGTTCCCTCTTCTGCTGAAAAGGTAAAGACTCCCACATGGTCAAATTCATGCCGTTGCACAAACTCAAGTAGATGCTCAAAATGCGCTTCTGTCTCTCCAGGGAAGCCTACTATTAATGTTGTCCGCAACACTGCACCTGGTACGGCTGTTTTCAGGCAAGTGATAATTTCATCATTCACTCGCCCTTGCCAAGGACGGTTCATAGCCCGCAAAATCTCTGGATGAGAATGTTGCAGAGGCAAATCCAAGTAAGGTAAGACGTTAGGTGTCTCTTGAATTGCCGCTATGACATCTGGGGTTAGCCCAGTGGGATAGGCATAGTGCATCCTAATCCACGGTACATCCACTTTCCCCAACGCCCGCAGCAATTGTGCTAATTTGGGCTTACCGTAAATATCTAACCCGTAGTTAGTGGTGATTTGGGAAATGAGAATGATCTCTTGCACCCCTTGAGAGGCTAGTTGCTGGGCTTCAGCAACTATCGATTCTATGGTACGCGATCGCTGGTTACCGCGCAGATGGGGAATAATACAAAATGCACAACGGTAATCACACCCTTCTGCGACTCGCAGGTAAGCAACTCCTTCGGTAGTGGTGCGGTAGCGCGGTGTTGTTTCGTCCGCAATGTAAGTTGGTTCGGCACTAACCTGTTTAACCCGCTCACCTTGCTCTACCCTTTCAATGACATTGACGATTTGATGATAATCTCCAGTGCCAACTACAGCCACGGCTTCAGGCAATTCCTCCAACAATTGTCCTTGGAAATGCTGGGCCATACAGCCTGTAATTACTATTTTTTTGTTTGCTTCTGCGAGTTCTACTAATGTTTTAACAGATTCTTCCCTAGCTGCTTCAATAAAACTACAAGTATTGACTATAACGTAATCTGCTAACTCTTCATTTGCATCTACACCATATCCTGCTTCTACCAGCAGCCCTAACATATGTTCTGTATCAATTCTATTTTTCTCACAACCCAAGTGAGAAATTGCTATTGTTGGCTTTTCACCCATATTTTGAAAAAATTTTCCGGTTTTTGCTTGTTGTCAAACACAAACAGCAGTAATTTTGCTCTTTGTGGTTCGCACCCTAGCAGTTACATTACTCCGGTGGGGTGTTTCCACTGTCAGTAACCGCCTCAAACCTATGACCTTAGTTATGTTCAGGTCATGTTATGATGTTTTTATTAGTCTGTTTCCCAGGTAAAAATTAAGTGTCTTTGGGTACATTTGACACTTGTAATCTTTTTTAACAAATCGCCTGTTGGTATTTTATACTACCGCAGCGTGTGCGTTGTTAATTTACCCATCGGGAAGCCGCCCAAAGGGCTGTTTGTGAGAAGTCGCTACCCTCAGGGAAATCGCACTTGCGACTACGCCCCATGAAGCAGTAATGCTGCCCTAATGTCTAGGCTATGCCAACGACGATGCGTGAGCAAAGTGCCTAAACCAAGGAAAGCTGCCTTGCGTGTTGTGAGTGGCAAACTCCTCTTGTAGCCAGGTTTTATCTTAACATATCTTATGGTGAGTTTTACGCTAAATTCTATCTTCAGGTGGAGGCAGTAAAACAACCAAAATAAAACAGACTTAAATGATAAGAAGGAATTGCGGACGAATCAATTCAAAATTCAATATTAGAGAATATTTGGAAGAGAGACAAGGAAGCAGAGAAGAGCAAGTAAATGCCCGATGCCCAATGCCCCATTCCCAATACCTGATGCCCTCACAATAGTAAAAGACGTGGACTTAGATCAGTTATTTAAAACCCGAACACCAATTATTGGCGTAGTACACTTGCTACCCCTCCCGACTTCACCACGTTGGGGAGGTAGCCTCAAGGCAGTGATTGACCGCGCCGAACAAGAAGCAACGGCTCTGGCTAGTGGCGGAGTTGACAGTATTATTGTAGAAAATTTTTTTGATGCACCGTTCACCAAAAATCATGTTGATCCAGCCGTTGTGAGTGCCATGACTATAGTAGTTCAGCGCATCCAGAATTTGGTGATGTTGCCTGTAGGCCTCAATGTTTTGCGAAACGATGGTCATAGTGCAATGGCGATCGCTAGTTGTGTAGGGGCGCAATTTATCCGTGTGAATGTTTTAACAGGGGTAATGGCTACTGATCAAGGATTAATTGAGGGGGAAGCCCATCAATTACTCCGCTATCGTCGAGAATTAGGTACTGATGTCAAAATTCTGGCGGATGTTTTAGTAAAACACGCCCGTCCCCTGAGTTCCCCCAATCTCACTGTTGCCGTCAAAGACGCTATTGAGCGAGGTTTGGCAGATGCGGTGATTTTATCGGGTTGGGCTACTGGTAGTCCCCCAAACCAAGAAGATTTAGAACTCGCTTGTGGTGCAGCCAATGGCACGCCAGTATTTATTGGCAGTGGAGCAAATTGGGAAAATGTTGCTACACTGTTGCAGGCCGCTAATGGTGTAATTATTTCTAGCTCATTAAAACGCCAAGGTCGGATTGAGCAACCAATTGACCCTATTCGCGTCAGTCAATTTGTGGAAGCTGCCCATCGGAGTTGGAACTCCAAAAGTGACAGTGACAGCAAATCAGCAAAACAAGTAAAGTTACATTCTTAGGGAGTAGGGAGTAGATAATTGTCCCCAGTCCCTAATCCCCAGTCCCTAATCCCCATTCACAGTTTATGATTCGCCGCCGTTCTACTCCCTGGATTCATAAGTGGTCACGGATAATAATTGCCGCGATCGCTGGACTTGGTGCTTTAAATACTGGCTATTTAACTATCGAAAAGTTAACCGGAGGTAGTGCTGCTTGTGTAGCCGAGGCTGGTGCTAAGGGTTGCAATGATGTCCTTGCTAGCCCTTGGGGGACAGTTTTCGGCCAACCACTCGCCTTATTTGGGCTTTTAGCCTACATCGGTATGATGGTTTTGGCTTTAGCACCTGTGGTTTTAAAAACAGACGAAAATAAAGGCCCCAAACAACTAGAAAACTTGACGTGGTGGCTACTGTTGGTAGGCGCGATCGCCATGTCTGTTTTTAGTGGCTACTTAATGTATGTACTAGCGTTTCAACTGAAAGCTGTTTGTCCTTATTGCATTACCTCGGCTTTGTTCTCCCTCAGTCTTTTAGTAGTGACTATTATCGGTCGCACCTGGGAGGACATTGGGCAAATCTTGTTGACTGCACTGATTGTAGGGATGGTGACACTAATTGGTACTTTGATTATTTATCAAGATATCAATCCCAATCGCAAGACCCCAAACGATCAAGTTAGTGTACCGCCTGGAAGGCTTGCCCCCTTCGTTCCCCAGAGCAATCCTGACCCTAAATTCGGTTGGGAAATCACTACTACTTCTGGTGAAGCGGAAATTGCCTTAGCACGCCACTTGGTTCAGGTAGGTGCTAAGGAGTACGTAGCTTATTGGTGTCCTCACTGCCATGACCAAAAACAGCTGTTTGGCAAAGAGGCTTACGATATCCTCGAAGAGAATCAGGTCAAGGTAGAATGCGCTGCTGATAGCCCTAATAGTAAACCTGAATTGTGTAAAGCTGCACAGATAACAGGCTTCCCCACTTGGATTATCAACGGTAAACCCTACAGTGGAGTCCAAGACCTTTCAGAACTAGCCAAGGTGACAGATTATACAGGTCTGAGTAACTTCAAATACTTTAGATAATATCACCATCCTCAAACTAAATTATTTGTGAGGGAGAAGAACCCCGATTTCTTTTAGAAATCGGGGTTCTGAATTATCGTAAATTATAGGTTCTAAGACCCCTCTCTTAAAAACTTGTCTTTAATTTTGAATTGTTAAGTCCAGTGGGTAATGGGAATGAGTCAGAAACTCAGGAAGCGTCTCGTAAAATTAATTTTGGGGCTAAAAGCATCGCTTAGTAGAGTTAACAGAGAATTAATTATTACCTCTGGCGTTGTCATTTTAGTCTTATGTTTACGCTATTTGGGATTATTACAATCCTTAGAGTTAGCGGTATTAGATCAATTTTTTCAGTTACGACCACATGAGCCTCCCAATCACCGGATTACGATAGTCACGATTGATGAAACTTCTTTACGTGAAGGATTCCCTATTCCAGATGTTGTGATTGCTGAATTATTGCAAAAACTACAAGCTCATCAACCCCGTGCTATTGGTTTAGATATCTATCGGGATGTGCCTATAAAAAATGGTCATGCAGCTCTAGTTGCAGCATATAAATCAATGCCCAATTTGATTGGTATTGAACTACTATCATCTCATGGTAAACAAACTGTTTTACCTCCACCAGATTTAAATCGCCAACAAGTAGGCTTTAACAATATACTGTATGACCCTGATGGCAAAGTCCGTCGGAGTTTATTGTATTGGCATATTGACAATAATTTACACGAAAGCTTTGCTTTAAAACTAGCGTTGTTGTATTTAAAATCAGAGGGTATTATTCCCCAGGGTGCAGCTAGTAACCCCAAGTATTTACAGTTAGGGAAGAAAGTATTTAAACGCTTTCAAGAGAATGACGGTGCTTATGTGCGATCTGATGCCAAAGGCTATCAAATTTTGTCTAATTTTCCTAAACCTGGTTGTAACAATACGCCAGAAAAAAGCTGTGGTTATCGCCAAATTAGTATGGCGGATGTGTTAGCGGATCGAGTCCCAACTAACTTGATTAAGGATCGGATTGTTTTAATTGGCTCTACGGCTTCTAGTCTTCAGGAGGTTGTATTTATTCCCTATTCTAGTGGGCTGATGACAGGAGCAAAGCCTGTCCCTGGGATTGTATTGCAAGCCTATTTTGTGGATCAATTAATCTCAGCAGCTTTAGACGGAAGACCATTATTAAAAGTTTGGCCAGATTTTTGGGAATATTTGTGGATTTTTGCTTGGTCTTATATCGGAACTGCAACTAAATGGCGAATCTGGCGACCTCTACCTAGATTTTTACATAAATTTGTAGAACAATGGAGTACACCAATCCGTAATCTTCCTATTAGCAAGAATGCGGGTAGTGTAATTTTGTATTTCACTTACATGAAAAGTGCTGTCAGTGTGATACTTTCTTGTTTGGTGCTGATCATTGGTGCATATCTAGCTTTCTTGTCTGGTTGGTGGATACCACTGATTCCGCCACTACTGACATTTAGTGGTTCAGTCATCTGGATAACTTATCATTTGGCTCATATGCAGGAAGAGTTGAAACGCTCTAGAGAGTTTTTACAGCAAGTAATCAATACGATCGCTGACCCCATTTTTGTGAAAAATGAACAACGTCAATGGATTGTGTTAAATCAAGCTTATTGTGAATTTATTGGTCATCCTGATACTGTGCTGATTGATCAGTCGGATGTTGATTTTTTCCCTAAACATGAAGCTGACATTTTCCGCGAGCAAGATGAGTTAGTTTTATTGACACAGCTACCCCAGGAAAATGAAGAAGAATTTACTGATGCTTATGGGAAAACCCATCTAATTGCAACTAAGCGATCGCTTCATAAAGATGCAGCTGGAAACTTCTTTTTAGTAGGGGTGATTCGAGATATCACGCAGCGCAAATTGATGGAAGATGAACTCCGGCGGACTGCGGCTGAGTTGTTTCGCTCTAATAGTGAACTCAAACTCAAAGAAGACCGTTTGCGTTATTTAGCCTATCATGATTCTCTGACCGGGCTACCTAATCGTAAATTTTTCGCTGAACAACTGCAAGAATCCATTGACTGGGCGCACAATAATCATCTATTACTGGGGATACTGTTTCTTGACCTCGATGGTTTTAAGCAAGTTAACGATACCCTAGGCCATGAAATCGGCGATCGCTTGTTGGTAACTATTGGTCAGCGATTAAGCAATTCCCTACGTGCTAGTGATACTGTTTCTCGCTTAGGTGGCGATGAGTTTACAGTGCTTTTACGAGCTATACCTAATGAGCAAGTAGCAGATAAAGTCGCAGAGAAAATTTTAGCTAGTATCTCTGAACCAATTGTTTTAGCGGGATACACTACTAAAGTTTCGGCTAGTATTGGCATCAGTATTTACCCTGTAACGGGTCAAGATGCTGATACATTACTGAAACAAGCAGATGCTGCTATGTATCGCGCGAAGAATCTGGGGAAAAATCGCTATGAATTTTTTTAGGGGTAAGGGAGTTGTGAGTGCTGTTAGCGGTAGCGCGGCGTTAGCCGGTGCTGAGTGGATGCAGGCTTTATCAATCCACAATCGAATTACCCAATGCCCAATTCATTAATGACTCATGATTCATTTATTCTTGAACTTTCTTTAAGTTTGATCGATAAAAATTCATGAAAAATTTATATAAGAGCTAATTTACTATCCATATTCACCAAATTCTTACATAAATCTACTATCAGTAGCTCAAATTTTTTAAGTGATTTTACAGAGCAAATACTTATTTAAGTGAGTATTTACACATGAAAATGTTAAGATTTTATTAAATAAATATGGCAGAGATAATTCTTTTGTGGTACTTAATGAACATATATAACTTTAGGCTGAGTTTTACTTCTAACTTTAGAGTGATGTAAACTACTGGCTTTCAGTTGTATTTCTTAATTGTCAAGCTTGTTTGAAGATCAAAATCCGTATTTCGGCTACTCTTTTTACTAAATACTTGTCAATTAAGTAGTTTTTTCGGTAAATAAGCAAAAACTTTTCCAAAATTTTGTTTTTGGAAAAGTAATTCAGTTTCCTGTATTTAACAAAACACGCGCGATAAATTCACAATATTTTCTGGTTACAAAGAGCTATGACGACAAAATTGCAAATCATTAGTGCTGTGATGTTGTGTCTCAGTGCTTTTTTGGTAATACCAAAGGTTGCTGACGCTACGGCCACTTTTCGTCATTTACCAAATCTTGCTTCTCATCATCCTGATAGTAAACCTACAAAAACTCGTCAATATCAGCAAAAAGATGTAGTTAATACTTACGTTCCACCAAATTATGGAGGGCCAGACAGCGAGTATGGGAGTGGTACTCGCTAAATCTTTTTTTTGAAAAAATGTGGAAAGCACAAACTAAAGAAGTCTGGTCACAAGGTGGTTCTTGTGGCAAAATTCTCGTGTCTCAACACAAAAGCTATGGTATATGAGGTGTAGAGAACTTTCAGTATTTATACTCGCTCTTTCTGAAAAGAGTATAGTCAATGAAAGCACTTAGTAGAATTTACTTAAGAAAGATTTAAGATTTCACAATTGACGATTTACTCCATCGGTACTTATGTACTAAAGTGTGAGTTTGCCAATGAGGATTGGGGTGGGGGTAGTCTAAACGATAATGTCCACCCCGGCTTTCAGTTCTAAAGGCAGCACTTTTGAGGATGAGATAAGCTACATCCAATAAATTGCCAGTTTCTGCCCAAAGTCGGACTTGTTGATCAACGTCTAGAAAATTGAATTTAACAGGTTCATTGGGATGTAAAGCCATTAAGAATTGACTCAAAGGCAAATCCTCGAAATCTTGCCGCCAGGATTCTAAAGTAGCGATCGCACTCAATAAACTTGACTCTTCCCGACAAATACCAGCACTTTGCCAAACTAGGCGGGGTAATTTTTCCCTGATGGTGGCTAGCTGTGTTTGTTGGTGTTGCCATTCGTTAACATCAATATTAAATTCCCGTGAGGGTAATCCTGGTAGTTCTGCGTCTTCTTCATCAGGAAGTTCTATTTGTGCCAACTGTGCGCCAAAGACAATACATTCCAACAGGGAATTACTGGCTAGGCGATTAGCCCCGTGTACCCCTGTACTGGCAGTTTCTCCCACTGCGTATAATCCCGGAACATTGGTACGATTCATCAAATCAGTAGCAATGCCACCCATCCAGTAATGGGCGGCTGGGGCGACAGGGATGGGTTGATGAAAGACATCAATCCCCCAATGCTGACAAACTTTCAGAATGTTGGGAAAACGCTGGCGAATTTTGTCAGGGGGGATAGGGCGCATATCTAACCACACATTGGCAGTAGCTAGATCAACGGCGGTACGTTGCAGATGGCTAAAAATGGCTCGACTGACTACATCTCTAGGCGCGAGTTCACCAGAGGGGTGATAGTCAAAAGCAAACCGCCGTCCTTCATCATCAATCAGGTGTGCGCCTTCCCCACGGACAGCTTCACTAATCAGGAAGCGTCCAGGTTTAGTTAAAGCAGTGGGGTGAAATTGAACAAATTCTAAATCGCGGAGAATTGCCCCCACCCGCCAAGCGATCGCCACTCCATCGCCGGTACTAACGGCTGGATTGGTAGTCTGGGCAAATACCTGGCCGCCGCCACCTGTAGCTAGTACCACAGCCCTAGCTTTGATCCAGCTAATTTCACCTTGATAAAACAGACTAATTCCCTGACACTTACCACTTTCAGGTTCTAGCCACAGACTCAAAGCTAAAGCTTGCTGAATTACTTGAATATTTGGACGACGTAATACTTGGGCGGTAAGAGTCGTTGTCACTTCTCTACCGGTGGTGTCAGCAGCGTGAAGAACCCGGTGACGCGAATGGGCTGCTTCTAACGTTAATGCTAAAGCTTGGGCTTGTCCATGACGATCAAAAGCCACCCCCAAGTTTACCAAAGATTGAATACAACTAGGGGCGTGTCGGGCGAGGAACTCTACAGCTTCAACATCACATAAACCTGCGCCTGCTTGGAGTGTATCTTCAATATGAAGGGCAGGAGAATCATCTGGAGCGATCGCGGCGGCGATACCACCTTGCGCCCAATCGCTGGCTGAAAGAGCAACTGTTTCTTTAGTAATCAAGCCAACACGCAAAGATTCTGGCAGACACAAAGCTGTATAAAGTCCGGCTGCACCAGCACCGACTACTAAAACGTCAAATTGGCTAGGTATGTCTATTTGTGGCAAGGTTGGGGACTGGGGACTGGGGACTGGGGACTAGGAATCAGGAAGCAATACTCAACCTTAATTACGAATTACGAATTACGAATTACGAATTAGTAATTTCTTCCCTTCTTAAATAATAAGACTCCCACCCCCTGGATAGAGGGTGGGTGAGTCTTCTTGACAGGAACTACATGAAAAATTATCTGTAGATACCGTTGTTAAAGCGATCATCGCCTTCATTGAAAACAGATTCTAGTTCTGTCACAGTGAAGTTATCAAAATTAGCTTGCAGCAGTTGCTTTTGGCGATCGCTCAATCCAGGTAAATCCAAGATATCCTCTACCTTAGAGTAAGGAGCATTCTTGATAATTTTTTTCGCCAGAGTGGGGTATAAACCTGGATATTGTTGAAAAGCTCTGACGTTGGTATTATTCAAATCAACTTTTTTACCGAACTCTGTTGCTAGTTTGTCGTCTGCTCGATTCCTCCGTTCAACTGCTAAAACTGGGACTTGAGGCATAACGAAACTTTGTAAATTGGCAGCTTGGGCAATCTGAGTTGTTCCCAACCATCCCCAACAACCAAGCAACAAACTAAATACTGTTAATAAACGCGCCAATCCTTTCACGATTTTTTACCTCTTTCCATCAAACTGAAATAACAGCGTTAAGCTCACAGCTGCCAACAATATCTAGTCCATCATCCATAGTTGTGACTATTGACTCTCGATTATTAACTGTTGACTAAAAGCTGATGGCTTAATCTACACACAGCAGCCATCAGAAACTAATATACAGCTTATTAATGGCCACAATCTTTGCTGATACTTGCTTGGCAACAGAAATTAGGCTAGATACTGGAGCAAGAAGAGAAGACAGACAAGGGAAAATACGGTTTATTTAAGGATAGTTAACGATTTTCCTATTCTTAAGCTGCCAAAGCCGCTAAAAGAAATAGACTATCTACCAAAATTGTACTTAAGACTGCACCACCAAAAGCATACAAGTGTCGCTGTCTTTGGCTTAAAGGGATAACACCTGCAACTAGCAACACTATTGCTAGGATAATTGCCCAGGTTACACCCCAAGGAGTTTGTACTTGTGTAACGGCAGCTTGTAAAATCGGTGACACATTGCTAGGTTCTACCTGCATGATTTGCCGCCAATAGGGTATCAAGTCTACTAAATAAAAGTAAATATCTGTTAAGACTGTACCGAGTAAAGAACCTAAATAAAACCAGTTACCAACTTTGCCCCAATTACGCACTAAACACCAACAGGCAAAGGGTAGACCTATTGATTCTACTGGTAGATGCCATAAAGGCTCAAAACGCAACCAACCCCAGTAAATTGCCCCTGCTAGCCAACTCCAGCTAAAGCCTAAAAGCAAATCTCCCCAAAGATAAGTAGCAGAGCGTGACATTAATTTAAAACTCAGCCATACCCAAAATCCGGTCATCGCTAAACTGAGAACCGGCAGCGATCGCACTAGTGGTGCTTCAATAAATACTGGCACTGAGACTAAAAACACTGCGGCGGCAAATATTAACCAAGTTTGTCGCCCAGGTACAACTAGGGGAAAAGAGGTAGAAGCTTGTAATGTTGATTCTAATTCCCTAATCTCCCTTGGTTCTGTTTCCCTTGGGAGTAATTCCGTAGTTATCGCCGTGGTCGAAGTAGTGTAAGAGGAAAAAGTATTATTAATCAAAATTTTAATAATTGTTACTAAACTTTATATTACCCAAAATACCATACGCCAAAATCCCCCCCTGGGGCATTTTTATCTTACTACGGTTTTGCGTGGGACAGGTGATAGGTGACAGGTGATAGGTGAAAAATTTCTCCCCATTACCCAGTATCCAATCCCTTGCACAGCCAACTAGAACATGAGATGCTTTGTTGGGTAATTTTCCTGGCAAGTTATTGAGACAGCTGTTTGTTTAATTATTGGTAATCACAGCGATCGCAGGTAGACTCATGACTTTATTGAAACGTCGGTGGTTTGTGCTGCTTGGTGCAGTCTCTGCTGTTTTATCGGTAGCAGCATTTCCAATCAAAGTTCTCAGTACCCCAACTAGTATCAGTACAGTTGGGGTGAAAGCAATGAATATTTGGCAGGCGATTGTTTTAGGCTTTGTGCAGGGAATGACTGAGTTTTTGCCAATTAGCAGCACAGCCCATTTAAAGGTAGTACCCGTAGCGTTAGGTTGGGGTGATCCGGGGGTGGCTTTTACTGCCATCATTCAGCTAGGTAGTATAGCCGCAGTGTTGTCGTATTTCTGGGAAGATTTAACCAGAATTATGAAGGGAGCTACCAGAGCGATCGCCCTGAAAGATTACAATGATTATGATTTTCGCTTGTTGTTGGGTATTCTTTTGGGAACTTTACCAATTATCTTTTTTGGACTGTTAATTAAAAGATTTATTCCAGACTTTGATAATTCACCGATTAGAAGCCTAGGCGCGATCGCCATTGCCTCAATTGTCATGTCAATTTTATTAGGCTTGGCAGAAAAACTTGGTCAGCGTCAGCGAGATTTTGAACACTTAACGATGCAAGATGGTCTATTGATGGGTTTAGCCCAAGCTTTAGCTTTAGTTCCTGGGGTATCTCGTTCTGGTTCTACCCTCACTTCGGGCTTATTTATGGGCTTACAACGGGAAACAGCCGCGAGGTTTTCATTTTTGCTAGGGATTCCCGCCATTACCTTAGCGGGGTTAGTGGAATTAAAAGATTTGTTAGGTACAAGTTTAGGCGATGGGGCGATTATTCCCCTGGTAGCGGGAGTAATTTCAGCGGCTATTTTTTCTTATATTGCGATCGCAGGGTTACTGCGTTTCCTCAAAACTCAAAGCACTTGGGTGTTTATTTGGTATCGATTGTTATTTGGTGTAGTAATTTTAAGTGCAATCAGTGCCGGACTGTTGAACAATAGTTGACTATTAGCAAGTCAGCAGCCATTAGAAATGACTACTGACTGCTGACATTTCATTGAATCTTGTTAAGGTAACACGGACGTTATTAAGCTATGGCAAAGATATCAGTATGAGCGATCGAGGGCTTAGAACTGAGAACAGCAATTTGTGTAGCTGCGATCGCGCCTGTGCCATCAATGTCAAACAATAGACTGCCATTTGTCACATTGTAAATAAATCGATCTGACGCATCAGCCGCAGCTGTTCCTAGTACAAATTGCGCGGCTGTAATTGTTGTACCTGCTACTAAACCACCACCGAAACCAGAGGCAGAAACATAAATTTTGTCACCTTGACTACTCAGAAAATCAGTAATAGTATCAATCCCTTGATTAGTAGCATTGATGGTAAATTGGTCTGCTCCAATGCCACCTGTTAGCGTATCATTGCCGAAACCTCCAACCAGAATGTCATTCCCTGTACCTGTGGTGATGGTGTCGTTTTTACTTGTACCTGTGATTTGGAAACGGTTGATGTTGCTGAAACTGATGTAATCCAGGTAGTTGTAATTGGCTGCTTGGTAGCGGTAGGCACTTCCAGATGATTCACCGTTACTGGTGTAGGTCGTGAATCGCAACTCTTTGCCCACATCATCAATGGAGTAGTCCAGGATGAGTAGGTCATCGCCAACTCCACCATCTACGTTGTCGTTACCTAAGCCGGCATTGATTGTGTCATTCCCTGCACCCGTTTTGAAGGTGTCATCGCTGCGGTAAACCACACCATTAATTAGGGTGGGTTGGTTGATGTTGTCGTTACCTGTACCTGTGGTGATGGTGAAGTTCTCGAAGTTTTTGGCTGTGACTCCACCAATGACGACATTGCTATTCAGGCTGAGGTTGAGGTTGGTGGTTTGGGCTGATAGGTCTACTATCAGACGGTCTTTTCCTGCACCGCCATCGGCGATGTCGTTTCCGCCACCTGTGGTGATGGTGTCGTCGCCGTCGCCACCGTTGATGATGTCATTTCCTGCACCTGTGGTGATGGTGTCGTTTTTACTTGTACCTGTGATTTGGAAACGGTTGATGTTGTTGAAGGAGATTGAATCAATCCAAGTTCCTGTCGTCGATGTACGTCCTGCACTTCCTGAAGACCCTTCACTTCCTGTGTAGGCGTTGAAGGTCATTCCTGTTCCGACATCATCAATGGAGTAGTCGAGGATAAGTAGGTCGTCTCCCGCACCACCATCAGCGCGGTCGTTCAAGCCTAAACCTGGATTAATGGTGTCGTTACCTGCACCACCATTGAAAGTATCATTACTGCGGTAAACTACTCCGCCAATTAGGGCAGCTTGCAAAATTTGGTCATTGCCACTGCCTGTAGTTATGATGAAATTCTCAAAATTGGTCGCAGTTACAATTCCAGGTAAATTAATTCCACCACTAGGGTTAGTGATTGTGAGATTAATCGTTTGACCAGATAAATCCAAGTTGAGAGTATCATTACCACTGCCACCATCAAGGGTATCAATTCCTAATCCACCCCTAATAATGTCATTACCATCATTACCATTAACCTTGTCATTACCAAATCCACCATCTAGGTCATCATCGCCACTACCACCGCTAATTACATCATCACCATTACCACCGTTAATTCTGTCGTTGCCTAATCCACCATTGATAATGTCATTACCAGAAGTTCCGCCAATTACGTCATTTGCAATGCCTAAAAAGTTTGGTTGACGTAAGGCATTAAGATAACCTGAGAGTTGACTAGAAGCTAAAGCTTGGTTGATTTTTTGGTCATATTCGGTTTCTGATAGTCCAAAGCGGTTTTCATGAGCATCTAAACCAGCAATGACCAAACTCCAGTAAATAATGGCTTGATCTCCATTGGTTGGTGCAACCGCAACTAAACTGTTGAGAACGGTGTTTAAATCAGTGTTGCTTTCTAGGCTGTCACTAGCAAGGTTGTAGGTTGTATTAGGAAATAAATCGCGCAATGACCCTTGAACCAACAATCGTCCGCTAAACTCGCGGAATAAATTGTTCCAAATGCCCAATAAAATGTTAGATGCTTGAGGTCCAGGATCAGCTGGTGTTGGCCCACCTAAAGTTCCTCCACCTATTTGATAGAAGTTTTCGCCAAAGAAAACTTCCAAAAAGGCTAATTTTTGACCGTTAATATAACTACCACGGCTATTAGCGGTAATGTTTTGCACGCCAGCCCAGCGATAGAACAAAGCTTCAACTTGAGTTAGAAACTGGCTGTAAAACTGTTCGTAATTGCTAGTGTCTAGCAGTACCAAATTTCGCATCATACCGAGCAAGGTTGAGTCTTTGCTCATAGCGATGTATAGGTCTGGTAAGTTGCCGTAACCTTTGAGGGTTGGTAAAAACAGGGTTTCAGCTTTAAGTTGATAGTCCCTGGTGTCGTAACTTGTTACCTGATCTAAAGTGAACCAGACATCAACAATTTGTCTCGTTGTCCCATTGGTGAGGGTATAGGTGCTGGTACTGCTGATGCGATTGCCTTCATTGGTGAGATTAACAGTTTGGTAGTTGAGGTTAATACTTTTAATTCCCCAATCGTTTAAACTTCTGAGTTCCCCAACATCTGAAAAACCATCTTGATTTTTATCTCGCCAAACTCTGAGGTTAGCAAATTGAGCATCACTCGCATTGATGATGTTGTCATTATTACTATCTAGCTGTTTCAGAATAATAAAGCCATCAGTTGTGGCATTACCAAACAGTTCGGTAATGTCGTCAATCTGATAATTATTATTTTTGTCGATAGCCAGAATACCATCATCACCTTTAACCCAACCTGTTCTTTCTGCGAAGCCATCTGCATCAAGGTCGAAAAATGCTGTTGAATTTTGCAGGGAAATAAGTTCAATTCCGTCGTTATCAAGGTCGAAGACAAGAGGAGAAATAGCGTTTTTTGCTCCTCCCCATTGTCCTCCATACTTTGATCCAAGCGCACCTCCAATCGCACCTCCAACTATTCCTCCGTAAACAGCACCATAGGCTGCTCCTGTCCTTGCTCCAACACTCCCAACTATTGTTGCCCCAAGTAAAACTCCTGGAATGCCTCCAGGTAGCCCAGCTATACCTCCAGCTATACCTCCAACTATACCTCCGACTATACCTCCAGCTATACCTCCACCTATCGTTCCAGCTACTTCGCCGATCGCCCCTCCGATCACACCGCCGACGATTGCTCCAGTCGATCCATCGACCACTCCAACCCCGCCGCCTATTCCACCCCCTATTCCAGGTCGCGGCGTTGGTAGTGTTCTTCGTGTTCCGAGTGGATCGATAAAATTAACCGGATCGTTAAGTGTATAAGCATACAAATTCAATCCACCTGCCTGACCAAGTGGATCGGAATTCATAAAACGACCGGATGAAGGCGAATAATACCTCGCCCTCATGTAGTCCAGTCCACTCGCCTCATCCATGACACCCCATTGACCGACATACTCAAAGGGGTTGGCGACTCCTTCCGTCGTTGTTAAATTCTCACCAAAAGGACGATAACTATAACGGTTAACATAACTACCCGATGCACCTGTTAACCCGACTGTTGATCCGATCGCATCAAAATCATAATAATTAGCTACACCACCACTACCAAAACGCCCTACTAACCCTATCCCGTGGGTATAGTTGGCAATTAGCCCACCAGTGCTGTTATACTCACCAGTCACATTTCCCCATCCAAAGGGATCGACTAAATATTCGGTGCGTTGCCCGTTATACACAACAGCAGTGCGATCGCCGAACGCATTATACTCATAAGTAAAAGTACCTTGGGGGGTTGTTCCACTAATTAAACGATTCTCATCGTTGTAAACATAATTCCAAGTCTGACTTCCATCAACAACTCGAATTAAATTCCCATCTGCATCATAGGTATAAGTCGCACTACCAACTTGTGTGTATTGATTTAAATTATTAGCGGTATAGTTCGTTGTTACCCCGTTGACAGTGCTACTAATGCGATTCCCCGCCGCATCATAGACATAGCGCAAATCCTGATCTGTCAAACTTGGATTAGTGTAATCCAAAAAAGCACGGGTTAACTGTCCCGTGGCATCATACTCATACGTCCATTTTCCTTCTGCTGTCGTCACACTATTTTGACGACCTAAATTATCGTAGGCGTAGCGAAAATATGAATTTACAGTGCCATTAGCAGCATAATTCGAGATATCGGTCAGCTGACTGGAAGCATTATAGGTATAGGTTGTGTAAGTCCCGTTGCCGTTGGTTTCCTTGCTTAAGCGTCCGACTGTATCATAAGTATAAGTAATCAGACTTCCACCACTACCATTAGTTAACCCAACTAACCGATCATCTGCATCGTAGCTGTAGTTAACGGTGAATCCACTCTGATCCACCATCTTTGTCCGCTTTCCTGTGGTGTCGTAGGTGTATTGCAGCCAGCGTCCATCAGGATAACTAATTTTAGTTAGGCGATTATCTGTGTCATACTCT
>NZ_JAYGGZ010000043.1:0-63776 GCF_034931465.1 Anabaena sp. UHCC 0399
GGTTTTTATGATTTAGGTAGGTATTTTTCCCTATCTGTTTACTACCTTAGACGGAAGATGGAGTTTTGTAAAGGTAATTTAATTAAATATTACTTATTGAAATTATTCGCTTTACTTATCAATCCCGTCAATCGACGGGATGAATTAGTTTATATCAACCAGGAGGCCATGCCATTTGCCGTCCGCCTAGAATGTGCAGATGTAGGTGGTAAACGGTTTGACCGCCATCATTACCCGTGTTGATAACGACACGATAGCCGTCTGTTAGTCCCGCTTCTTCAGCCACACGCTTGGCAGTTAACAAAAGATGCCCTAAAAGTGCATGATCTTCAGGTGTGGCATCAGCTAATTTGGGAATCGGTTTTTTAGGAATCAGCAGAATGTGTACTGGTGCTTGGGGATTAACATCTTTGAAGGCCAGGGCTAAATCATCCTCATAAATAATATTGGCTGGGATTTCCCGACGGATGATTTTGCTGAAAATTGTCTCTGTGGTTTCACTCATGCGTTTCTAATTACTCATCTGCTAGAGATTCTAAAGGTTTACTGTTTATAGAAGAAATATTTAACCAATGCTTGCTAGAGTCTGGAGTGCGTCAATTGTCGGCATCGATGCTGTGAAAGTCGGCGTAGAAGTGGATGTTTCAGGAGGTTTGCCAGGAATTGTGGTTTTGGGGCTACCAGATTCAGCAGTTCAGGAGTCAAAGGAGAGAGTCAAAGCCACTTTGAAAAATGCCGGGTTTGCCTTTCCGATGCGAAAAATTGTGATTAACTTAACGCCAGCCGATTTACGCAAGGAAGGCCCCTGTTTTGATTTGCCTATTAGTGTGGGTATTTTGGCTGCTTCTGAGCAAGTTAGTGCTGATTTGTTGGGTGATTATATTTTTTTGGGCGAAGTGTCATTAGATGGCAGCCTACGTCCGGTGGCGGGTGTTTTGCCGATCGCGGCTACTGCTCAGAAAATGGGAATTGCAGGTTTAGTTGTGCCTGCTGATAATGCTCAAGAAGCATCGGTGGTACAAGGGTTAGATGTGTATGGCTGTAAGAATATCTCTGAGGTGGTTGATTTATTGAATCATCCAGGGAAGTACAAACCTGTAAAGTTAGATGAATTAAAAGAGTTACCACCGATAACTCATGCTGTTGCAGATTTAAAGGATGTCAAAGGACAGGCTCATGCTCGTCGGGCTTTAGAAATTGCGGCGGCTGGGGGGCATAATCTAATTTTTGTGGGGCCGCCTGGGAGTGGCAAAACGATGTTAGCACGACGCTTACCGGGGATATTGCCCCCGTTAAGCTTTGCGGAGGCTTTAGAAGTGACTCGGATTCACTCTGTCGCTGGGTTATTAAAGAATCGTGGCTCATTAGTACGCGATCGCCCTTTTCGTAGTCCCCACCACTCAGCATCAGGGCCGTCTTTAGTCGGTGGTGGCGGGTTTCCGCGTCCTGGTGAAATTTCTTTATCTCACCGGGGCATCTTGTTTTTGGATGAATTGACAGAATTTAAACGAGATGTCTTAGAATTTTTGCGTCAGCCCTTAGAAGATGGTTTTGTGACGATTTCCCGCACCAGACAATCAGTTACATTTCCCGCACAATTTACTTTAGTCGCTAGTACAAATCCCTGTCCTTGTGGTTACTACGGCGATACTATTCAGCAATGTACCTGCTCACCAAGACAACGAGAACAATATTGGGCAAAACTTTCTGGCCCCTTGATGGATCGGATTGATTTACAAGTGGCGGTGAATCGCTTGAAACCAGAAGAAATTACCCAACAACCGACAGGAGAAGGTTCGATGTCTGTACTGGATAGGGTAAAACAAGCACGCGATCGCGCCACTATTCGTTTCCAAGAAGAATCAAATCTGCGGTGCAATGCCCAAATGCAAAGCCGACACCTCCAGAAATGGTGCAAACTAGATGATGCTAGCCGGAATTTATTAGAAGCCGCAATTAAAAAATTAGGGTTATCAGCCAGGGCTAGCGATCGCATTCTCAAAGTCGCCCGCACAATCGCAGATTTAGCGGGCGATGAAGAACTCAAAGCTAATCATGTCGCTGAAGCCATTCAATATCGCACTATAGATAGAATGCAGTAGGAAGGTGACAGGTGACAGGTGACAGAGGAGCAGAGGAGAGGAAATCCCCAATGCCCAACTCATTACTCAGCACCGGCTAAACGCCGCGCTACCGCTAACATTACTCAGCACTCCCTTAAGCTTTGGGTTTGTATATCGAAGCAACGTGTAGTTCTTTTAACTGCTTGACATCTACACCAGAAGGTGCATCTGTTAACAAACAACGGGCTTGTTGTGTCTTCGGAAAAGCAATGACATCCCGAATGGATTCTTCGCCACTAAGTAACATTACCAACCGATCTAAACCGTAGGCGATACCACCATGCGGCGGTGTACCATATTCAAACGCTTCTAAGAGAAAGCCAAATTTATTTTGTGCTTCCTCTGGAGACAAACCAATAGCTTCAAACACCTGTTCTTGAATGTCTCGTTGATAAATCCGCAGACTACCGCCGCCAACTTCAAAGCCGTTGAATACTAAGTCATAGGCTTGGGCGCGGGCGGTTTTTAAGTCATGCAAATCGTCGGGACGGGGTGCTGTAAATGGGTGGTGTAATGCTTCGAGGCGTTTTTCGTTTGCATTCCACTCAAACATGGGGAAATCTACAATCCAGAGGAGGTTGATTTTTTCTAGATCGATTAAGTTGAATTCTTTGGCGACAACTTGACGTAATCTATCTAAGGTTTTATTGACAGTGGGTGCATCACCTGCTCCAAACAGTAACAAATGTCCTGGTTTTGCACCTGTACGCTGTAAGATTTCCTGTTTTTGTTCTTCTGAGAGGTTGTCTTTAATTGCTCCAATGGTGTCAATTTCGCCGTTGTCTCTCACCCGGATATAAGCTAAACCTTTAGCACCGGCTTCGCTGGCTTCTTTGAATAAATCTCCACCTGGTTTGATGCGGACATTAGAAATTTGGTCGTTACCGTTAGGGATGGGGAGAATTTTGACAATACCACCATTGGCTACAGCATCCCGAAAGACTTTAAAGCCGGAGTCTTTCATCACATCGGAAACGTTGACTAATTCCAAACCGTAGCGGGTATCTGGTTTATCGCTACCGTAACGTTCCATCGCCTCAGCGTAGGTGAGACGGGGGAAGGGTGTATGTAATTCAATCCCTTTAACGATTTTGAAGATATAACTAACTAACTTTTCGTTGATTTCGATAATTTCTTCTTGGGACATGAAACTCATTTCCATGTCCAACTGCGTAAATTCTGGCTGTCTGTCGGCGCGTAAGTCTTCATCGCGGAAGCAACGGGCAATCTGATAGTATCTATCCATTCCCGATACCATCAATATTTGTTTAAATAATTGTGGTGATTGAGGTAAGGCGAACCATTCACCCTCATTAACGCGACTAGGTAGAATATAGTCTCTTGCACCTTCTGGGGTAGAACGGGTGAGGATGGGGGTTTCAACTTCAATAAAACCCTCTATGTCTTCCAAGTAGCGGCGCATGGCTTTAACGACTTGATGACGTAGCTGCATATTCCGCGCCATGCGATCGCGTCTTAAATCCAAGTAACGATATTTTAGCCGCAAATCTTCCCGCACGTTTTCGGTGTCGGCACTGGAAACTTGGAAGGGTAACTGTTTGCGCACACCGTTTAGCAGAGTGATCTTATCGGCGTAAATTTCCACTTCGCCTGTAGGGATGCGGGTATTCAGGGATTCTTCGGGACGTTGTGTGACTCTTCCTGTGATTTCCACAACGTATTCGTTACGTAGAGAGTTAGCCGGTTCGTAGGAATCTGGGGTGCGTTGCGGATCGCTGACAATCTGGACAGTGCCAGAGCGATCGCGTAAATCTAAGAATATCACGCCCCCATGATCGCGGCGACGGTCTACCCATCCATACAAGGTAACAGTTGCTCCAATATGCTCTTTTCGGAGTTCGCCGCAATAGTGAGTTCGCATAGTTATTAATCTGTTCTTCCGGGCTAGATTGGCTGGTGAATGACAAAGCTTTCCCATTATCTAGCATCAATCGTATCTAATTGAAGAACAGTTCGCATAATCTCATGTAACTGGAAATTTAATTTTAGAGGATTTCCCAGTCTACGCTACTTTTAAAGGCTTTTCAGGTAACGCAATTGGCTCTGGCAAAGCTTTGTTCTGTTCTTGATACCACTCAATTAGTGATTCAATAACTTCTTGTCCATGTTTTGCGGCTTCTTGGTAGGTTGTTCCGTGGGTGTGGTATTGTTGCCAAGGAAATTCCGGTAGGTGAACTAAATAGCAGTTATCTTCATCTGACCATTGAATAACCATACTGTAGCGATAATTCATTCTTCCTCCATGTCAATTTTCTCAGGCTTCTGCACTTGCTCTAATTTACCCAAAACTCGGTTCACCTGTTTTTCTAGGTATTTTGGTGCATCGTCTCCATCTTTACCTGCTATCGTGACTGGTTCATCAGGTACGAGTGGATGAGTCCAGAATGTATGACTTCCCTTTGCCTGACGGTAGTTAAAACCTGCTTTTTGTAATCTTGCTTTTAACTCTCGAATTTTTTTAGGCATTAATTCTTATTTTCAAGTATCCGGCTCAAACGAAAGAGTTGTACCTGTATAGAATCTCTTTCTAAACGCCGATTTTACTTTAAATTAAAATATTAGGCTGGGTTTCCTTTGTCAACCCAACCTTGTGTCTTAGATTTAACCTTGATGGCGTGGTACGTTGAAGGCTTCCCAGCCGGCTTTTAGTGCATGTTGTAGACGGGTATTAAAGTCTACAAACTCTTTCATCATTAAGTGCCAGTTTCTTTCTGCTTCTTCTTGAAATACTACCCAGAAATATTCTAGGCGATCGCTCTCAATGATTTTTTCTTTTTCAATGGTTTCCCGTGCTTTGCGAACCGCTTTTAAGTAAGTCTCACGGGTGAGAGTTCCGGCTGATTCGGCTTCCGATTGAGCGCGTCTTCTGAGGGCTTCAATTAGTGCTTTGGTTTCGCGCTTTAATTCATCAGTCTCGCCAGCCATTTCGGTTTCTACAAGTTCGTCAGTTTGTGAACTAACCTCTACTACTATTGTGGATTCAACGATTTCGACAGATTCGATGTTGTCATTATTCATGGTTGAAACATCCTTTTAATCAACAGTTATTAGTCATTAGTCATTCACCCCTACACCAGATTCCTTACTACCTACTCCCTGCAATTTGTTGTTCTAGTTTCAGTAATTGTTCAACTCGTGCTTCAGTAGCTGGGTGACTGGAGAACAAGTTACCGAGAAATTGTCCAGAGATGGGATTGATAATTAATAGTGGTTCAAAAGCAGGGTTGGCATTTAAAGGTAGTTGTCGCGCAGTGGTTTCTAATCTTTGCAATGCACGGGCTAAGGCACGGGGATTACCTGTTAATCTAGCAGAACCTGCATCAGCAGAAAACTCTCTTGTGCGGGATATTGCTAACTGAATAATTGTGGCAGCTATAGGGGCTAAGACAACCGTTAACAATACTCCTAAAGGATTACCTCTTTCGTTATCTCGTCCACCACCACCACCGAACCATAAGCTATAACTCAGCATCTGCGCTAAGAAAGAGATTGCACCAGCGACGGTAGCAGCTACGGCTTGGGTTAAAGTATCTCTATTAATAATATGTGTGAGTTCGTGAGCAATTACACCTTCTAGCTCATCCTCTGGCAAGATATTTAAAATACCTTCAGTTACAGCTACAGCCGCGTGTTCTGGATTTCTTCCTGTGGCGAAAGCATTAGCTGTTTGGCTGGGGATTATATAAACTCCTGGTGTGGGAATATTAGCACGTTGTGACAATCGCTCTACCATGCGATATAGTCCTGGTGCTTGGCTTTCACTTACAGGCTGGGCGCGGTAAACAGCTAGGGCAATTTTGTCTGATTGATACCAAGAAAATAAGTTAGTGACTGCTGCTAATCCAATACCTATAATTACGCCGCTAGTACCACCAATTACCCAATAACTAATAGCAATTAATAAGCCACTGAGGGCAGCAAGTAAAGCAAGTGTTTTGAATTGATTTCCCATGTTTATGCTCTCCTGCTTATGCTGTCTTGATTTTTTACAAGAACATTGATTGGTTATGGGGAGCATCCCAAAACGCGGAGGGGCGCGGAGGTTTTATGAAAAAATCGGGATGCTCTCAAGTTGTACTTTGATTGTATCTATCTCATCAGGGATTTATCAGGTAGAAATTGTGTCCCAATATAAGTACGGTTTTCACTATCAAATGGGAAATATATGTTTTGGTATTTATTAATATTCATTTTTAGTTGTTTGTATTGCAGAATAATTTTTTATCATTAATTCATCATTTAATATTAAATTAAGCGCAAATTTTATTGTGATTTTATAGTCATTTCCAGCTAATTGGCTAGATGATATTGTCGGTAAGTAGTCGCTATTTTCTAAAGTTTTGATGTATCACAAAAGTTAAACATGGTATTATCAAGGTGAATAATGGCAATGGAGCTTGCCAAAACCGCTATTCCAGTGCCGAAACTATAATCTGGAAAGCTGATAGCTCCTACTTACCTAGCTGATTGCGGGATAGTAGGAGTTTTGTTGTATTTATCTCCTGACTTCCCCGTAGTCAGCATTCGTCTACAAATTGCTGCTTTGGGGGTCATGAGATGTTACTTAGCATAGTTTTGATTTTAATGATGGGCTTTTTTGCCGGTCAAATTGCCCGTCGTTTAGGCGCACCGCCTTTAATCGGGATGATTTTAGTGGGTATTGTTCTCAGTCCTCCAGTTCTTAATGTCATTTCTCCAGAGGTGTTGGGTGCTGCTGATGAATTGAGAACTGTAGCAGTAATGATTATTTTAATGAAAGCTGGACTGGGATTAGACCGGGAAAAACTGGCTCAACAGGGAAGTGTGGCGTTACGTTTGGGATTTTTGCCGGCGATGTGTGAAGCGATCGCGATCGCAATTGCTGCTATGGTAATATTCCAATTTAATTTGACCACAGGTTTACTTTTAGGCTGCATTATCGGCGCGGAGTCTCCGGCTGTAATTGTTCCGGGAATGTTGCGCCTGAAAAGTTTAGGTTTGGGTGTAACTAAAGGTATCCCCGACGCAATTTTAACTGGTAGTGCTTTATCTGATGTATTGTTATTACTGGTTTTTAGCTTGTTGCTAAATTTCTTGCGGGATGGTGGTGTTGAGCAAATTACTCTGTTTGGGGGATTTACTGTCAACACAGTGTATTTGCTGCCATTTCAAGTAATGCTACAGGTTATATTAGGAGTTTTATTTGGTTATTTAGCAGCGCGTTTACTAGTTTTACTATTAACAAAACAAAACTGGACTCAGAATGCTGTCCAAGATACGGTAATCGCCGCAGGATTAGCGTTATTTCTGGTACTTATCGCTAATACATTGCCTTACTTTTCTGGATATTTGGCAACAATGGCGATGGGATTTTTTTTAATTGAACTAGATGCTCCCTTAGCTAGAAGATTGCGGGGCGGGTTTGATAGTTTATGGGTAGTAGCTGAGATTTTTTTGTTTGTTTTGTTAGGAGCAAGTATTCAATTGCAAACATTGGAGAAAGTTTTATTACCTGGTATTTTAGTGCTGGTAATTGGTTTATTTATCGGGCGCATGATAGGGTGGTATCTCTCAACTTTGGGTAGTAATTGGAATTGGCATGAAAGATTATTTTTACTACCAGGAAACTCTGCTAAAGCTACGGTACAAGCGGCGATTGGGGCAATTCCTTTAGCTCAGGGTATTGCAGGAGGTGAGATAATTTTAGCGATCGCAGCTCTTTCGATTCTCATCACTGCGCCTTTGGGGGCTTGGTCTACAGGTTTTTTTGCCCCTAAATTGTTAACTAAAGGCGAAGTTGATCCCACAAAAGTGACAGTTGCAACTCGAACTATATTACTAGCAGCAGTGGATACATCTAGTTTAGCAACAGCAGTTTTAACTAAAGTTGCAGACTTAGCACGTCGTAGTCATGGTGAAGCAATCGTTCTGCACGTAGTTAATACCTCAAACCTGTCAGATATTCAAAGATTACAAGAACAAGCCAAACAAATATTATCTGATATTAGATATGAATTTCTGGTTGTAAATGGTGCTGTTCCAGAAACAATTATTCATATTGCTGAAACTTATCAGGTGACAGAAATTGTGATGGGGAAACGTGGACATCAACCCTTGGGCATACTGATTGGTTCAGTATCACAAGCAGTTTTAGAAATGAGTTCAATACCTGTAATATTGCTGGAAAACCGCAAAAGGTAGGTTCAGTATGGGATTTGGGTTAAAAAGTTTATTCGAGCATAGTGTGCAATTACTAACTGTTGCACCAAGATTAGTCCCAGAAGTATTGCAACAGCCCTCAGTTCGTAATCCTGTAGCTGTAAGTTTAGGTGCGATCGCAGGTGCTTTAAGTCGCTACTATTTAAGTTTGTGGTTTGCTCAACACTTCGGTACAAGTTTTCCCTATGGGACATTGTTCATCAATATTAGCGGCTGTTTAGCTATGGGTTTCTTCTTCACACTTGCTTTAGAAAGAGTAGCTATAATTTCTCCAGAATTACGGTTATTAGTAGCTGTGGGTTTTTTAGGAGCTTACACTACTTTTTCTACCTATGCGTTAGATACTGTAAACCTGTTAAATAATCAAAACTTTATTCCCGCAGGTTTTTATTTAGTTAGCAGTGTCATATTAGGAATTATCAGCATTCAACTAGGGATGATTTTAGCTCGATTGTGGTATTAGCAGCAGGGAAATATATGCGATGAAAGTCTGGAAACAACTAACAATATATATCGGTGAATCAAATCATTGGCATCACCAACCACTTTACATGGCTATCATTGAAACTGCACGTCAACGAGGATTAGCTGGTGCAACAGTCACACGAGCCATAGCAGGTTATGGGAAAAATAGCACGATTCACACTACTCAATTGTGGGAATTATCTGCTGATTTACCAATAGTGGTAACTATCATTGACAGTGAGAAAGCGATCGCTGATTTTATTCCTTTAGTTCAAGAAATGGTAAAAGATGGTTTGGTAGCATTACAAACTGTAGAAATTATCCATCATGCCCCTCTTTAAATATTAAGAAATCTCAACATGAAGAATTTTTCTCAAATTGCAGAACTCATTTTTTTACTACTTTTAAAGTCTGGAGAGTAGTATCATGACAACCGCTAATAAACCCGCCTTGCTGTTGAATCTTCTGTAAATATTCCAGCATAGATGGCGTAATCACTTCCCCAGGAATTAACGCCGGGATTCCCGGTGGGTAGGGACAGACAAATTCTGCACAGATGCGATCGCACGTCTCTAATATAGGTAATATTTCACTAGCCGCAAAAAAAGCCTCACGAGGAGAAATTCGCTTTAACTCTTGCTCCCCTTCCCTGTCTACGACACGCTCCGTGTTGGCGTAGCCTCTCGTAGAGAATGTAGGGAAGGGGTTAGGGGTTAGGTTTGAAAGCAAGTAGCACACGGCGTTATCCATGTTCGGTAGCTGTAAGGACGATGGCTTAATTTCCACTAAACTCATTAAACCCTGCACCAACTGCTCAATATCATCTGCTGTATTCCCTAAACTAATAATAAAAGTAATATTTTGCAGTGTGGAAAACTCAGCCGTTACACCCTGTGCATCTAATAGTTCTTCCACTTCAAATCCCGTCAAACCTAAACCTGAAACCGTAACAGTTAGGCGTGTTTGATCCAAATCGACAAACCCAGGTGATAAACATCCCTCTAGTGGTAACTGCAAAACTGATAACCCAGGTATTTGACTGATTCTGCTTCTAGCATCTTCTGCAAGCTGCAAAGTGCGAGACATGAGTTCTTTCCCCTCCATCGCCATTTGCTGACGCGCCGCATCTAGGGAAGCTAACAGCACATAACTGGGACTGGTAGACTGTAAAAGTTGCAAGGCTTTACTTACTCGGTCAATATCTATCCTCTCACCTTGGACGTGCAGCATTGATGCTTGTGTCATCGCACCGAGTACCTTGTGAATTGACTGTACAGTTAAATCTGCACCGGCGGCTAAAGCTGGGGTAGGTAGTTGGGGATGAAAAGCAAAATGTGCGCCGTGGGCTTCGTCTACCAGTAAAGGAATATGATATTGATGGGTAATTTGAGCGATCGCCTGTAAGTCTCCACAAACACCGTAATATGTCGGGTAAACTGTCAACACTGCCTTAGCATCTGGATGTTCTTGCAAAGCAGCTTGTAAGCTATCAGGCGTGATACTGTGGGCAATATCTAAAACTGGGTCATATTCAGGGTTAACGAAAATTGGGATTGCACCAGAAAGAATTAAACCAGCGATCGCAGATGAATGCACATTACGCGGCAAAATTATCTTATCCCCTACACCACAAGTAGCGAGAATTGCCGCCTCAATTCCACAAGTAGAACCATTGACAAGAAACCATGTTTGTGCAGCACCAAAAGCCGCAGCCGCTAACTGTTGCGCCTGTTGAATTACCCCTTGAGGTGCAGATAAATTATCTAAATCAGCCAATTCTGTTAAATCAACACCAAACACATCTCTACCCAACAAATCAGCCAAAGGTTGAGCAATTCCCCGTCCCCGCTTATGTCCTGGGGTGTAAAAAGCAGCGTGAGGACGAGCAGCACAGTTTTTCAAAGCTTCTAGTAAAGGTGCTTGGTTTTGATTCAACATTTGTCAAGAATTGTACCGCTTAAAACTCACCTCATTTCTTGAGATGAGACGTGGAAAATTTTTTAAGATACGCTTACTTAACACTCAGTAATAAAGGCAGTACCTGGTTTTGGTAGCTAGTCTATTTTACACAACCCATATAGTGAGGTTTCTAGCATTAGATAATTATTTCTTCAAAAGTAAATGCACCCATTTTTCCTCTGCTAAAACTAAGCCGCTATTATACAGCGTTCACCCCCTTCTCTGCACAAAAATTAATCCAGATGGATAGATTGAGATATCTCGCACACATTTTGGCAAAATATTTTTTCTTAAGTGTCTTAACTGTCCTTGTTTTTCTTTTTCAATCCTGGTAACTTTGCTTACGAGATAGTTATTAACATACAGAAAATTATGGAAAGTATTGCTGTTAAACCAGACAATTTTGAAACTGAAGTTTTGAAATCTGACAAGCCTGCATTGGTAATTATGCTACCAATTGATTATGGTGATGAGTCAGATCCTAGTGACGATTCAATACAATTCTTCGATATTACTTTAGCCGAGTTTCAATCAGAAATTCAAAAAACTGCCGGGGATAATTATAAAGTTGCTTTAGTTGATCGCAGATATGAGTTTGAATTGAATTTATTTGTTCCTGTACCACCAATGTATCCGCCTCCTATTCCATTTTTGGTTCTTGAAAAAGGCGAACGGGTAAAAATTGGATTTTTAATGGGCTTTTCTAAAGACACAATATTTCAATCATTAAAGCAGCAACTCAGTAACTGATACTAAATCAGAGTTAGCTAGCCCCTTGATAATCTAGCCCGCGTTTGCGTACCGTAATATTTCTGAACTCGTTCGGAAAATTACTGAAGGCATTACGTGGGTTTTGTTCATCAAAGCCTTTTAAAAGTTGGGTCTATTTGACTTTGAGAATCCACTAAATATTTGATATATTCTCAAAGATTTAGCAGATATTTTTCTACTTTTTTACGTCCTCTACCACGATAATTATCTACACAAATAATATATTTAATTTTTTAATTCCTTTTCCGATTTCTACTATTAGGGATAGATAGTGATAATTTAGCTCCAGCTTGGCTTGCCACCATGAATACATTTTGAAAAAAACGAGGTCTTGTAGCGCATACCTCAGCTACATCTTACAGAAATATTCAACTAGTAGATCCGGCAAGTGAACTCAGAATGGTCAAGCACATTACTCATCAGCTTTTAACAGTAGATGAATTAATCAATAAGTTGATGAAATGATTTCCCTCATGTTTAACCCTGGCATATTATAGTTGTAAATTATAAAAGGGGTTGGGTATAGTCATTTGGGGAGATGTCAAAAATTCGATTTGTCATCTAGCTTGAGAAGGTTGAGTAATTTATGAGATGAATCATGATTCGACCTACAGCTATTACTATCCCCGAACCGCAAATTCCCAACCCTGAGCCAAACCCATTACCAGAACCAACACAAACACCGGGGCCTACAATTCCCCGTCCCTTTCCAGAGCCTGTACCAGAACCAGTACCTGCTCCCATTCCCCAACCAGTACCTGCTCCTATTCCCCAGACTGTACCAAGTCCTGTTTAGTTTAACCCTGTACATAAACTCAAAATCTAACATCTAAAATGCTAAGAGCCGGAATTGTCGGACTTCCTAACGTCGGAAAATCTACTTTATTTAATGCTGTAGTTGCTAACGCCAAAGCAGAAGCAGCTAATTTCCCATTTTGTACCATTGAACCAAATGTCGGCGTTGTTGCAGTACCCGATGAACGCTTAAACGTGCTTGCTAAAATTTCCGGTTCAGCACAAATTATTCCCGCACGAGTTGAGTTTGTGGATATTGCTGGCTTGGTAAAAGGTGCTAGCCAAGGTGAAGGACTGGGTAATCAGTTTCTCTCTCACATTCGGGAAGTTGATGCGATCGTTCATGTGGTACGTTGTTTTGAAAATGATGATATTATCCACGTTGCCGGTTCAGTTGACCCAGCAAGAGATATTGAAATCATTAATCTAGAACTAGGTTTAGCAGATTTATCCCAAATTGAACGTCGTATTGAACGTACCCGCAAGCAAGCACGTACTAGTAAAGAAGCACAATTTGAAGTTGCAATCTTAGAAAGATTAGCTGTGGCTTTAAATGAAGGTAAATCAATCCGTCAAGTCAGTTTAACTGATGAGGAAGCCGAAATTATTCAAGGCTTAGGAATGCTGACCAATAAGCCAATTATCTACGCTGCTAATGTATCTGAAGATGACTTAGCAACAGGTAATGATTTTGTGGAACAAGTACGAAAAATTGCATCTCAAGAAAATGCTCAAGTCGTAATTGTCTCTGCTCAAGTAGAAGCAGAATTAGTAGAATTACCAGAAGAAGATAAAGCTGATTTTCTTGAATCTTTAGGTGTAAAAGAAGGTGGTCTAAAATCTTTAATTACTGCAACTTACACCCTCTTAGGTTTGCGGACATATTTTACCTGTGGGCCAAAAGAAACCCGCGCTTGGACTATTCATGCTGGGATGTCAGCACCTCAAGCAGCAGGAGTAATTCACTCTGACTTTGAACGCGGCTTTATTCGTGCTGAAACCGTTGCTTACAATGATTTAGTCACCAACGGTTCAATGAATGGAGCAAAAGAAAAAGGTTTAGTGCGGAGTGAAGGTAAAGAGTATACTGTACAAGAAGGGGATGTAATGTTATTCAGATTTAACGTCTAATTGTAGAGACGCGACTTATCGCCTCTTAATTCATCACTTTTTGATTGATCCATCCCACTTCCAAACCAGGATTTCAAAGTCTCTCTCCTCGTAGGAGAGAGGTTTTCCAGATACCGTGAAAAGTTAGATTCTATATTTACAAAACATCATCACCCAAGATGTAAATATAACCGCCTAAATTTTCATCATCTGTACCCACAACTACACCACCATCTGCACCGGGAATAAGTTCTATAGCTTCGATTTTATGGTAGTTAAACCGTTGTAGAGGAAATAGTTGGCTGTTCTGTCGCCAGACGATTCTGTTGCTACGTAACCCCATATAACCAGCAACATAAACAGCAGATTGAAATGGCCCATCATCTCCTGTGTCACTCGCTGCGGTGACGTATAAAATCCCGGCTGTATCTAATTTTAGGTCGGAAATATGCCGCACATTGCTAGAAGGAAATGGTACTATTAGCTGTGCAGAACCTGCGGGAATTATTTGATATTTAGCTAAGTCAAATAATCCCCAATAAATAGTTGCTGGTTGTTTATCTTCGCCTCGATGCGCCCAAACAGCTACTAATTTACCTTCAATATTTTGTAGGGTAAACGCTTCAAAATTACTTCCTGGAGGAATGTTTGGTAGTTCAAATACTTTGATGACTGAGATAGTTTTTTTTATAGGTTCTAACTGAAAAGCATAAGCTTTACCCGCACTACTTAAAGCTATGAACCGTGAGCCTGTTTTACCGGGAATAGATGTTAACGCTTCTAAGTCTATGGGTAATTCTGTGTTACTAGGCCAATCTATAGGTAAATAGTCTAGTTGTTTTTTATCTTTAATACTAATAATTGCTAGACGACCTTGATTTTTTTGTTTGTTGTCATGGACAATAAGGAAATCAAGTGAGGAACTTTGCTGGCTTAAGAGTGACATACCACTGATACCAAAGGTAATACCACCGCGAACAGGTCGCCAAGTTTGTGCCAAAACTTGCTGAGATATCAGTAGTAAAGACCCTAAAATCAAGATTTTTAGAATCAATTTATGTTTAAGTTTTTTCATCAATATTTCTGGGATCAAGTGTAATAAAAATAACACAGAAGTAGCGATCGCCTGAGAAACTGCAAAGGCACAAATATTTTACTGATAAGAGTTAATCCGCCACCATACTACCTTGGTGTATTATATTCTGGTGAACTTATTAAGAATATTTCCTATTTAATTTATGACTTTCTTATTTGGTGTTGAACATGAAGTAGCTTTCCTCAACCGAGATGGAAAGTTCGCAGATTTTACTTGTACAAAATTTGCCGATTTCGCTCAAATTATTGATAGACTACCCACTTACGCTGATGACCATCTGCAATTGCGTGTGGGTGATGCTGGTATTAGAAGCAAGAGATGGTACATCGAAGGATTTGAAAGATTCTCCGATTCTGATAAAGTAATCGATTGTACCTCAAAAGGTATAGAAATTAGAACCACAATACACTCTGATATTCAGGGCGTGATTAAGGAATTAACCACCAGTTTTGAATTATTACGTGAGGTAGCTGGTGAATTGGGATTTTTACCAGTGTTAACTAGTTTTAATCCCTACAAAACAGTTTTTGAACCCTACCCACCTTTAAATGATTATGAAATTAAGCAATTACAGGCTTATCCTGATGAACAAACTGCGTACATTTATATGGTGACATACGGGCCAGACTTAAATATTTCTGTGCCAGATTTACCTATTGAACAGGTAATTGATATTGGTAAAAAATTGACTTATTACAGCCCTTATATTGTGCCTTTTAGTTATAGTTCCCCTTTTTATAACGGCACACTTTGGGAAGGATTATCAGTGAGAACATTTATCAGAACTGGCAAAAGGCCTGCGGCTTTAGTATTTGTTCCAGAAGAGGAACAATTAATTAAGAGTGCGCCATCGTTAACAAAAATTGCCCGGCTACCAGCCGAGATAGGTCGCATTGAATTTAAAGCTTTTGACAGTTGTGACGATTTTTCTACCTATGCGGCATTATTGGCATTATTAAAGGGTTTAATATTAGATAAATCTTTATTTGGTAGAGCAATTACACCCGACGCATCTCTACATCAAATTTCAGCAAAAGAGGGCTTTGACAACAAAGATATATTAATGAATGCTAGAGAAATTTTGCAAGCGGCAGAAGTTTCTCTGGGAGATGATCCAGATGTGGAATTGTTAGCACCATTGAAATTAATGTTAGAACAACGACAAACAAAATCTCACCAATTAATAGAGCTTTTCCAGCGTGTAGGTTCTATCGAAGATGCGCTCAAGCAAACTTATTAGTAGGGGACAGGGGACAGGGGACAGGGGACAGGGGACAGGGGACAGAGAAGAAGAGCGCAGTCAATTACGAATTACGTTAGCGGAGCGGGACGTTAGTCCATTACGAATTGTTTTAATCTTTGACTGTTTCTTTATTACTATTTTGAGTGGATTTTGGCTCAATTTCTTGGCTGGGGGGAATCTTTTCAATGGGAATGAGTGCATTCATCACAGCCTTAACAATGGGGGCTGCAACCGTTGAACCATAAGCATTTGCGCCTTTTGGTTCATCTACCACAGCCAAAATTACATAGCGGGGAGATTCCACGGGTAAAATAGCGACAAAACTAGTAATTCTTGCCCCAGGAATATAACCACCATTCGGGCTAGCTTTTTGGGCTGTGCCGGTTTTGCCTGCAATACGATATCCAGGAATTTGGGCAGCCTTACCAGTCCCTACAGTAACGACAGTTTCCATCATTTCCACTACTGTTTGAGCTGTAGTAGTTGAGAAAATTTGGCGTGGTGCGGGGCGAGTAGGTGTGTAGTGAGTTTGTCCCTTGCTATCAATTAACCCTTGGATGACGTGAGGTGTCACCAACTTACCACCGTTAGCTAACGCACCTTGCATTTGTACTAGTTGTAATGGTGTGAGAGAAAAACCTTGCCCAAAGGAGGTGGTTGCATTCTCAATTGGTGAACGAATAAATATTTCTTGATTTTTGAGTTTACCACTAGCTACAGAGGGTAAATCTGTATCAACTGGTTGTCCTACCCCCAAACGTTCTAGCCAGTTGTAATACACCGATGGTTTTAATTTTTGGATGATTTTCACCATGCCAATGTTGCTAGAATTTTGGAGAATTTGAGCAATACTAATCTGCCCATAACCGTTAAGTCCAGCATTTCTGATAGTATATTTACCTATTTGAATTGCCCCAGGGTCATTAAATGTATCATCTGCTTTGATTACACCATTTTCTAGTGCGATCGCTATATTCAAAGGTTTAAATGTTGATCCCGGCTCATAAAGATCCGAGACTGTCCAGTTTTTAAATAAGGAAATATCTGCTTTAGAGTATTCATTGGGGTTATAGGTAGGCTGAGAAACTAGGGCTAAAATAGAGCCATCCAAGGCATCCATCACAATTACTGCCCCACGTTTGCCCTTAAACTGTTCCAGTTGTTCTTTGAGTGCCGCACGGGTAGCCCTCTGGAGACGACTATCAATAGTCAATTTCATCCGTAAATCATCGGAAGTTAAGAAACCTTCAGAGGCATTATCTGGCATCACCGCCCCATTTCCAGATCGGCTTAAGCTCACAGTTTTTTGAGAACGCTCTAACCACTGGTCTTGGGAGTATTCCACACCAGCCTGACCACGACGGTCAACATTTACGTATCCCACAATATCAGCCATTAAATCACCCTGGGGGTAATATCGGGAATATTTGGAAATCAACTCTAAACCGTTTAAGCGTAATCCCTTCACCTGATCAGCAATGGTTTCTGGTAAAGCAGAGGAGAGTGTAATGCCACTTTTTTGCCTTTGAAAAACTTTGACTAACTCAGCCGGAGTTTTATCTAGAAACGGGGCTAGTTTTTCAGCGATCGCTTCATTTGTTTTGTCAAACAGCTTGGGGTGGGCATACACGGTATAGACAGGACGGTCAATAGCTAACACATTATCATTGCGATCGACGATGAGGCGACGGGGCATATAAGGGCGCAATTTCACCATTTGCTGGTTTTTAGCTCTTTGGGTGAGCTTTGTCCCTTGAATAATTTGTAAGTTATACAAATTGATTGCTAACCCCAGACCCGCAGCCATCAATATCCCCCAAACAGTCAATAATCGAAATTTAGCATTTGATATTTGCTCTGGATTCGATGGGAGATTGGCTTTCATGTCACTGTTTCTAGCCACTCTTTGCCGCCCGGTAAATTCGGGCTTACGCAATTTTCTAAACTTTAATTTATTTGATGATTTTTGCATTCTCCTACTCAGCTATTATTTGTGTTGTGTCTTGTTTCCTGTTAATTAATATCCCGGTGGGGAAGAAATGGGCGACTGTATTTTTGATGGTAGTTTTGTACTAGGAGATAGTACATCAGTTTGATGACTTGCTGGAGGAAGAAAAATAGTATTAGCAGGAGTTGGCGATACTAGACCAGTTTTTGAGTTTTCTGCTTCTTCAGCTATTTTGTTGGTTAGTGTCGCATTAGTTGTTGTCATCTGTCGCTCATGACGTTGGAGGTTTTGCAGCCTGCGATAGTTTTGATCCCAAAGGTCTTGAGCATAGACTGTGCATCCATATACAACTAAAGTTGCTGCTACTAATAAGAACGCTACTACTGAGGAATGACGATTTAAGATATGCAGTCGCAATAACCATAAAGGCATGGCTGTGGCAGTAGGGACTACAGGCACATTGAGAAATTTTGAGTTTGAGCTTCTTGGTTTAGGACTTGACCGACTTGTAGGATGAGATATCTGAGATGATTTTAAATTTTCTCTGCCGGGAGTGACGGGAAGCGAGAGATTTTTCGAGGATTGCCGTTGTCTTGTGCTAGGTACTGACGTGGTTTGAGTCACATCTATCGAAGCATTCTGCACTGTTGATTCTAAACGTGCCGATTGACGCTTCCTGCGCCTGGGAGTAGCACCTTGTCCACTTCCCGGTTTAGCAGTATTTGATTTGCGAACAGCAGTCATAAATTTTTGCGATTAGAAATAATGTATTGTAGACTGATTATTCATTTTTGCTAAGGTTAGACTCACCCTCCTTGTCACAAATACAAATAACACATTGTATAGATGGGTATGACATCTCAAGTATGGCAACCTCAAGCTCCTAGGGGCAAGAGTCGGCAGAAGATAGCTTCATCCTGTTACGCCTGTTGCCTCAACTATTGATTTTTCTTTTTTAAATGTCAATTCATCTCAACTTAGTTGGCTCTGAAATCTAAGCTACATAATGAACTCAGATATAAAACTAATCCCAATAAACTTAGCTCAAAGTATAGCTTTTGAATATGTATGGGCAGGGTTTTAAAAAATAAGCAACAAATAGGTTATCGTATTCAACAGGCGAAATTTTTTATTGCCGCAATTGGTGAAAGAGGAGTTTATGAAAACAAAAATCTTTGGTTTTGCATTGATGTTAACTCTGGCTGGGTTTCTAGGAGCTTGTGAAGGTACTCCTGACACAACCACTACCCCTGCTGCTACCCCTAATGAGCCAGCAGATACAGGTGCTACCCCTCCTGCTACTCCCGCTACCCCATAGAAGATAATAAATGGGTTTAAGACTCCCACTAAATCTTCTGGAGCAAGACGCTACGTGAATGATTTAGTGGTATTCCTTAAAGGGAGGCTGCGCGTAGCGTGCTTCGACCTGGGATTGCAATCAGTGGAGGGTTTAAATTCCCCACTGATTGGTTCTAAGGGATTATAAATTCTCTACTTATCTCAAGAAGCGATCGCTGCGTAAGTATAGTACAGAGTTTTAAAATATACTAAATAATGAAGTGGATCAGGTTTTCCGTTTTTAGCCTCAGTAGTATCATTGTGGTGTGGTTGAGTAGTCATTTGGGAACACCTGCAATGGTCGCAGATGCACTACCACCGATAGAAGATACACCAGAAGAAATATTACGTACAGAAATTATTATAGATGCGCGATCGCCCATAGATGGTAAACCCCTCACACCTGTCGAATACGCACAACTACAAGAAAAGTTACAAGTTAGCCCACCGCCTAAACTGAGTCAGAATTTACGGCAAACGGTTTTTTTGTTACGGTTACGTAAAACTCTACTTCAGGTTTTCCCATTTTTGGATTTGTAGGGGTGAAATTTAAACGCAGAGGGGCGCGGAGGTTCACGCGGAGGGGCGTGGAGGGTTCATGTGAAAGAAGTCCTCTTCCCCTCATCTGCTGTCACCTGTCACCTATCTATAATCTTGACTTTGGATGTCTCGTAGGCGGGCGGCGTTCCGCATATTGTATTCTGTGCGAGTAAAGCGGTTGAGTTGGGCTTCAAAAAACTCGCGGTTGGCTTGCAAGTGTTTGGGGTTGGGGTCGTCTAGGGGATATAATAAGGCAGTTCGTAATGCTTGAATTACCGCAGAGGTAACGTTATACATGGAACGTTGGAAGGTAATACCTAACTGAATTAGGATATCTTCTTCTCCGCGACAATATTTTTGGTAATAATCTACAAGATATTGGGGTAAAAAATGCAACATATCTTGCATTAATAATGTCGGTGGAATCCCTGCTGTACCTACGGGAAATACATCGGCGTAGAGAATGCCATAATGAAAGTCTTTTTGGTCATTGGGTACTTGACCTGCTTGGGCATTATAAGATTTTGTGCCTCTAAAGGGGGCTGTACGGTAAAATACAGCTTCTACGTAGGGTAGTGCAGCTTCGTATAGCCAGGTAAAACCTTTAGATTTGGGAATAATCTCGTAGCATTCCCCACGAATATACACATGATGATAAATCGGACGACCAGCGATCGCAAATATGCCATTAACTAAAAAGTTCATCGCGTCGGGGACACCTTTAAAGCCACCTTCATCATAGATATCCGACATCTCAAAGAATACCGGGGCCATGACTTCCCAGAATAAGCCGAGGTTTGAGTAGTAAGACATCTGGCGACACTGTTCTAAAAACATATCGGGGAACAGCTTGTACATTCCCAGCATGACTGGGTTGCCTTGAAAGTACGCTTTAATTGCCCTGTCTGCATTGGCTTTGTATTCTTCCGAGTCGAGGTAAGCATCAAATTGGTTAACTGGGGCATACATCTGACGATGCCACAGCATAGCCCGCATACACGCTTCCGCAAATTCCATGTTAATGCGATCGTGTAATAAATGATGCAATAATTTTGGCATCTTGACGGTTTCACCCTTTTCCATAAATGCCAATAATTCAGGGTGGGCAGTTGCTTCACCGCGCCAAATTCTTAAATCAGCATCATCACCAGCATAGTGATTATGTCTGTCTAAATATTCTTGGGATATAAAATATTTGAAAAAAGGAAAAGGATTTAAAAATTCCTGTTCAGCGATATACAGCAAGTCACGCCAATAGAAATCCATCGGTACAGCATAAGCTTTATAAATACCGATAATTTGCATCAAATTCTCTGGCGTATCTGGCAACATCGAACCGCCAGCTTCTAGGCGATGAATGATATCAGCAAATTCATGCTGGGACGGAGGTAATTTTGTAACAGGTTTATCTGGAGTTTGTACCATTGCAATTTCTTAGATAATAAAATTAACCTCTGTGTCTCTGTGCCTCTGTGGTTAAGAAAAATTTTTTCACCACAGAGACACGGAGACACAAAGAAAAATCGATTTCTTACTGCTTCAAAGCCACTTGAGAGACTATGGTTTTTTCAATAGGAGGAATTGTTGCTATCATTGCTGTGGTTGTGTTTTCACTCCAACGCACCAACCAAGTGGGTTGTATACCTAAAAAGATAATCAGGGATGCCAAAACTAAGGCGGGTATTTTCTCAGCCCATACAACTTTGGGATAATAGGCGAGGTTATCCAACTTGCCAAAGCAGGTACGGTTGAGGAGGATGACAAAATACACTGCTGTTAAACCGCTAGAGGCTACACATAACAGCGTTGGCAGTGGGAAGACGGAGAAGCTACCTTGAAAAACGATAAATTCCGCGATAAATCCTGTTAAACCGGGAATTCCAGCACTCGCCATACCACTGAGAACTAGTAGCGCACTAATTAAGGGTAAACCACGAATGGGACTCATTAAACCATTGAGTTTGTCTAACTCCCGTGTGCCTACTTTCGCTTCTACAATCCCTACTAGGTGGAATAAAATTGCCAGAATCAAACCGTGGCTGAACATTTGGGAGACAGCACCAACTAGTGCTAAAGCGGTGCTAGAGGCACTAGCCAGCAATACATAGCCCATGTGACCGATAGAGCTGTATGCTACCATGCGCTTGATATCTTTTTGCGCGATCGCAATTACTGCCCCATAAATTGCACTAATTGCCCCCCAAATGGCTAAGGTTGGTGCAACGACACTCCAAGCTTCGGGAAACATTCCCATCCCAAACCGCAATAGCCCATAAGTTCCCAACTTCGCCAACACGCCACCTAACAAAATAGCGATGGGTGCGGAAGCTTCAACATAAGCATCGGGTAGCCAAGTATGGAAGGGAACAAGGGGAATTTTGATGCCAAACCCTAAGATAATTCCGACTAAGAGGATGAATTGCAAGCTGGCGGAGAGAGTTTGTGTAGATACGGCATCGAAGGCAAAGCTGGTAGAACCAGTTAAAAATACCATGCCTAAGAAAGTTGCCAGAATCAAAGCACCGGAAACAGCCGTGTAAATTAAGAATTTGATGCCTGCATAAGCCCGTTTTTCTCCTCCCCAAATGGAAATTAGTAAATAAAACGGGATTAATTCTAGTTCGTAAAACAGGAAGAACAGCAATAAATTTTCTGCTAAAAATGCTCCAGCAACGCCACCACTAATTAATAAAATTAGAGAGTAAAAAAGTCTGGGGCGGTGAGTTTCTTTATCACTGCTGTAAATCGCAATCCAGGTAAGTAGGCTATTGAGTATCAACATCAAAATTGATAACCCATCAACGCCTAATTGATAACTCAAACCCAAGGTTTCATTCCAAGGGAGATATTCTCGAAACTGCATCCCTGGATTGCTGATATCAAATTTCAGCAAAATAAACAAGTTCCAAAGTAAAACTATGCCGGCAATAGTTAAAGATACTAATCTCACCCGACTAGCTGGAACAACTTTACCAGGTAAAAACCCGATAATTATAGCACTTAGAATTGGTATCCAAATTAGAACACTTAGCATATAGCAGTCCGCTTTGATTTTGGAAATTACTTGCTTAGGAGGGGGAATTAGGTGACAGGGGACAGGTGATAGGGGAAAAGAAAGCAGGGGAAGCGGGGGGGGAGAAAAATACAATGCCTACCTACTCATTACTCATTACTCATTACTATTAAAAAATCAAACTTAAAAACTGTACTCCCCAGAATGGCCAAGTTACCCATGCGCCTAAAACACCTACACCTAAAAGCACGGTCAAGGCATAAAATTGAGTTTGTCCATTGGTGCTGTACTTCAAACCTTCCCCACCTAATAGGGAAAACAAACCAACTAAGTTAACAATGCCATCAACTACAAAACGGTCAATCATATCAGCAAATTTGGAAAGTTGGGCAACGCCGAAAATGATGGTTATGCGATAGAGTTTAGGTGTGTAAAAATCGTAAGCAAACAAGTCTTGTAAAGGTTTCCAAGGTAGGCGGACTGGCTTGGGAATATTGCCTAAATAAATGATTGCGCTAATACTGCAACCAAAAATACTTGACCAAATTAGTAATAGTGCAACATCTTTATTGAGGTCTGCCCAACTGGGTAGTAATGATAAACTTTTTAACACCAAAGGCAGATGTAAAACAAAGCCTAATAAAATCATCATGGTTAATATCATCGGCCAGTGAACTTCAGGCGATCGCTCACTCATTTGTTTTACTTTACCACCGAAAATTAACCCAAATTCTCTGGTTAAACTCACTGCTGTTAAAGTGTTAACTGCAATCACAATTCCCACTAACCAAGGGTAATTTCCCCACAAGCCATCAGCTAGTTTTAACAAAGCCCAAAAGCTACCCAAGGGGGGAAAGCCAATTAACCCCAAAGTTCCCACAATAAAGGCTAAACCGGAAATGGGGCGACGTGACCATAAGCCACCCAGTTGAGTTAAGTCTTGAGTGATGCTATTCCAAACAATTCCACCGGTACTCATGACTAAGAGTGCAGATGATAAAGCGTGGGTGAGTACCAAAAGTAATGCTGCATCGTCTTGCTGTGCGCCTACGGCAATGAACACTAAGCCCATGTAAGCACTAACAGAATAAGATAAACAGCGTTTGAGATCAATCTGCGCGATCGCAATTAATGAAGCACCAATGGCTGTAACCGCACCAATAGCAACAATAAATGCCGAAACTACAGGCGATAAAGTTAATACAGGTTGGAGTTTAATTAGTACCCACGCACCACTAGCAACTACTACCGAATTCCTTAAAATTGTGCTGGGGACAGGGCCTTCCATTGCCTCATCTAACCACAGATGCAAAGGAAACTGGGCGCACTTACCCATCGGCCCAGCTACTAAAGCTAAACCTACCAATGCCATCACAGTGGGGTCAACTTGAGCAGTAGCAGCCCAGTCTGCTAAGTCTGTGTAATTCCAAGTACCTGATAGATTCCACAGTCCCAAGACTCCCATTAATAAGAATAAGTCACCTACCCGCTTGGTTAAAAAAGCATCTCTTGCACCAGTCACTACCAAAGGTTGACTGAACCATAAGCCTACTAATAGGTATGTTCCTAAAGTCAAGACTTCCAAAATTACATAGCTAAAAAATAGATTATTGCATAGAACTAAGGCGCATAATCCCGCTTCAAATAATCCCAATAAAGAATAGAAACGTCCCCAACCCCAGTCCATTTCCATGTAACCAAGCGCAAAAATTTGTGCTAGCAAATTTAAGCTAGTAATTACCACTATTGCACCCACACTCACCGCAGAAATTTCTAAGGTGATAGTCAGGTTTAAACCTGCGGTTGATAGCCAAGGTATAAATACTTCTTGGGGTGGTTGATTCCAGGTTGCTTGTAAAGCTATGACACTATGAAGCAACGCCAAAAATGTCATGATTAGATTTACATAACCTGCTGGCCTTGGCCCCGTTCTACGAATGAGTCCTGGCGACCAAGGAATCGCCAACATTCCACCTATTAAGGCGTAGCACGGAACTAGCCAAACAGTCTCTAGTAGAAACTGAGCCATGAAATTAACCTCTGGATTTACAGCACAAATCAACTAATCTGGGGGCAAACTTAACTTTGCTCCTAGTCAGCAAATTATTGTAGATAAGGGAATTTATTTTTGCTTAATATTGTTTTAAGCTTACCGTTATATTTACCAAAAAGGAATTACTTAACAAAATAAATCTACGATGTCTACTCTAATTAATTCTTATATAATCAATTTTCTGATTTTAATCATAGACTCTATTCTATAGGTTAACTTATGGCTAACCCATACAAAGCATCGAATTTTATCTATGGTTATAAAAATTAATATAGAGACGCTATTCGCTGCGTCTCTAGGTTAGCAACTAAAATACAGATGTAATTACCAAAGCCATAACTTTTGATAATTGGTGAAGTTGACTGATGGGGGCGGGCTGCATATCACGATAGTCTAATATTTGCACAACGATGAGATAAGCGATCGCTAATAGAACAGAAATTGCCCCCGTGATAATTGCTACAATTTTAGAGCGATTCATTAGTATTTCCTACAATGCAGATTCTGGGAGTGTACCTATATCTACATTGCCACAGCCGATGCCAAAATTAATCGTTAACCTAACTGCGATCGCTTCTAGCAGGTACAATATTATTTGGCGAGCAATAAATATCACGTTTATGATGTCATACCAAATTTTTCTTTTGGATACGCAAAGCTAGAATTTACAAGTCTTTTGAGAAATAAGACACTACAGGCAATGCGTTCAGTTTGCCGAAAGCCTAAAATATCTTGAACCAGCCGATAGACTGTTCTCTTACTGTTAGCTTTAAACTCTGGAAATATTACCAAAGCTTTTTCTAAGAACATCAAATATTGGAAATAATCAAAAAATAAAGCTTCTCTAGCCAGTTCAAAATATGATTTGGCTAAAGCCTGGCGGTACTTTATTGAAAGTTGATTCCTTTGCAATAGTTCCTGTTCTACTTTCTGTAATACTAGATGGTGGCTTTTTAACCAGCGACTTTTAGAAGCAGTCGAAACTGTCACAGCACCATATTTTCTGTAGATAGCATAACAGCCTGGTTGGTACGCAACTTTACCTCCATTCATCACCACGGATAGAAAAAAAGCTCTATCCTGCGCGGCGGGTAAATTTTCATCCCATCCCCGACTATTTTCTACTGCACTTCTCTTATACATTAAAGCAGCCAAAGCCACCCACCAATTTGCTAATAAAGCCGCTAAAATATCTGCTTGGGTTTTAGCGATTTCTATTTTATCCAGAACACTAGAACCATCAGCTAAATGACGCTGATGTCTCCAGTCACTATAAACAACATCTGCGCCTGTAGCTTCTAACAGACTGACCTGTTTTTCTATCTTTTCAGGGAAAATATAATCATCTGCATCTAAATATTGAATATATTTTCCCTGAGATAAATCAAAGCCTCTATTGCGAGCGTAATTACCGCCTTGATGTAAATAACTACGCCAAATAATTTTATCGCCGTAGCTTTTGATAATTTCCAAAGAGTTATCTGTAGAACCGTCATCAATGACAATGATTTCCAGATGAGAATAGGTTTGTTGTAAGCAGCTATCAATTGCTTCAGCTAACCACTTCTCAGCATTAAAACAGGGTATGATTACTGAAACTAATTGGGACATAATATAGATTTCTCTTGATTTTATCTCAAATATGTCTTGCATCACATCTTGCACCAGTTATTTAATGCCAATTTTTGTAGATTTTGCAATGTTTTTACTGCCATGAAACCCCAATTTTTACCTCATTGGCATTGCCCAAACTACGGTTATTGATAATAGTGCAAGATATCAGTTATTATTAACAGTTCACGAATTCAATGTTCATCAATTTTTGCTAATCACCTGCCATACGCGAGGTTGATAAAACAAAGATTTACTGCTAACTTTTCCAGCTTTGACAGCAAATCGATAAGATTCCACAATATCAAATGAGCATACGCCTTCTTTAACATATATTTTGGCGTTATACATACCAGGTAATAGACAACAATAAGGCATTTGCATCTGGATTTCCACTCTGCCAGGAAGGAGATTGAGAGTTTCGTTATCACTGGCAGAAGTCATATATAAAACCCGTTCATTTTGTCCAGATAACGTAGAAATTAATACACCCAAGTTAGCAGATTCAACTGGACGATTGACTTGACATTCTACACAAAAATAAGCAGGTTCACCACAACGGGGAGCTTCGATTGTATTTCCTAGCTCATCTTTAAAACAGATAGAGACAATATCTACACCTAAACTCTGAGGTTTTTCTGGTAATAACATTACCCCTGGAGGTGCATTTTCTCCACCTAAAGATAAGTCCTCTTCATATTGGCGAATTACTGCTTCAGTTTCACCAGCACTGATTAATTGACCTTTAGCTAGATAAAGAGAATTTTCACAGACATTTAATACAACGTGGGGGTTATGAGAAACTAAAATGAATGCTGTACCTGCTTCCCGTAATTTTGCTAGCTTGTGATAACATTTCATCCTGAAGCTAATATCACCAACAGCTAATACTTCATCAATTAATAAAATATCTGGTTCAATATGTACTGCACAAGCAAAACCCAATCGAGCAGCCATACCAGAACTATATGTTTGTACTGGTGCATCAATCGCATCACCAATTCCAGAAAAATCTATTACTTCTTCAAATTTGGCTGCTATCTTCTTAGTAGATAGACCTAAAATTGACATATTAGCATAGATATTTTCTCGCCCCGTCAAAATAGGATTAAACCCTGCGCCCAAAGCAATTAATGGAGCTAATCTACCTCTAACTTTTACACATCCAGTATCAGGTTTAATCAAACCACTGATAATGCGTAGTAGTGTGCTTTTACCTGCTCCATTTGAACCTACTAAACCAAGAGCTTCTCCCCGGCGTAATTGAAAGCTGATATCTTTCACCGCCCAAAACTCTTTTTGGCGCAAAGTATCACTTTTTCTATTGCCTCCTGATAACTCTGTGGCAATATCTTGCAGACCATATAATAAAGATTGCTTTAAGTCTCTACAGAATTTTTTAGAAACTTGCTCAACTGAAATTAATAAATCAGTATCTGGAGAATTTATGGAAGTTTCTTGCTCTATTAACTTAATCATCATTAAGAACTAACTCTCTCAACCACAAAAGGCATAGCCAAACGGAATGCAACCCAAGTTACTAATAATGCTACTAAAGTAATTGCACTGACCAACCAAAAACCAGCAGGATTTGATACTATTCCGGTTGTGGCTAATTCTCGTGTTGTTACTAGTAGGGGAGTCACCGGGTTAAAATTTACTAACCATCCAAATAGTCCCGCTTTGGGAATAGGATAAATTACAGGAGTGAGGAACAGCCAAAAGCCTGTAATGAGAGATAATCCTTTAGATATATCTTGATACAGTATCCCTAAAGGAGCTAATAAAATCCCGATAAATGTTCCCAACAAAACTAAGTGAATCAATGGAATTGGAGTTAAAATCACTGTCCAATTGGTGGGAATGCGAAACCAGATAAATAATCCCACGATTAAAATCAGCTTAATAGCGAAGTTAAAGAATACTTCGCCCACCTTGGCTAAAAGCAGTGCTTCTCGTGGGAAGTTCACTCTGGCTAACATCGGTTTTGCTACTGCTACTGCTTGCACCGGCCCATTTAAAGCTTCCACAAATGTCTGCCATAATGCCGTGCTGAACATGACATAAGCTGGGTAGGGTAAATCTGTGTCACCAATATTAATCACGTTGGCTTCATTGGCGAGAGTAAAACTAGCAGCCATAACAATTGGGGGTAAAAAAGCCCAAGCGATTCCTAGAAATGATTGCCGATATTGAGCATTTATATCCCGTACCATCAATCGCCAAGCCAGTTCACGAGAAGCTAACAAGTCTCGCCACATTAGTCTTAATAATTGAATGGGATGCCTAAGCATACTCTCAGGCTTATAGACTATCTCTGGTAGCATAATTGTCAGACCTCATGAGAGTTTATCAACCACGAGACGATGCTGTGATTGCAGATTTTGCTGGTGGTATCAGGGCTTTGGATTGCAGATTTTGCAAATGTTTTTGAGCATAGCGGGTAGTCATATAACGGTTAACTACTTTGTCTATAGTTAGCAACAGCTTCCCAGCTACGCGCCAGCCAAATTTACCAATAGGGAGTTTACGTACAAAAGGACTGATAATTGCCATTTGTCGCCGCCATCCCAAGCGTTTGTACTTGTTTTTGAAATACTCATCTTCGGTAAGATTCCACTTTTCACTTAAGCGTTTGAGACTGGCTAGTTCCCAAGCATCACTCCAACGCAGCATATAGTAACTTATGTCTGTTGGCTGTAATGGTTTGTCTGTGACGTAAGTCATCAGAGATTCAGGTTCGAGGTAGACTGTACCGCCAGCTTCGGCTACTAAGATACACAAATCTACGTGTTCTTTGGTGTTTAGCAATGCTTCATCCAAAAGACCAATTTGTTGGAATACTTCTGTGCGTACCATCATGCAGTGAAATTCTGCTAGTCCAGTTTTTTGACGTTGCAGTTGGGGGTGGACATCTGCTACCTTCCGACCTTGTTTATAAATCTTTTCAATCATCCGTCGTCTGATGATTTCGCCTTGAGTTTCTACCTTAATTCCCGATTCTCCACCTGCACAATGTATTTCGGTGTGTAAAGGACTACCTTGGCAAACTAGGGGGCTAACTATAGTTGCACTTGTGTCTTCTGCACACTGAACTAAAGGCTTGAGCCAGGCGGGGGTAACTACTACATCGTTATCAATAAATACGACATACTTGCTGGTGACGTGACGCAAAGCAAGGTTACGTGCATGGTTTGGGGAAAGATAGTAATCTGTGCGAATTAGCTGAAATTGCTTTTGTTGTGCTTGCTGTGCCAAATAATCTTTAATATGACTGGGAGAACCGCCATCTACGTAAATTAATTCAAAGGGATAATCAGTGTGTTGGTAAATACTTTCTAGGGCTTCACAGGTGCAACTGAAACGTTCTCGTGGAGCAACAATGATGGTTACGTCGGGAGTTGCGATCGCAGATGAGTTTGTCATGATAATCTAAATTATTGATCTATTTGTGGATAGCTCCAGCCAGCATCAAGAGTGATAAATTTTGTAGGGTTCATCTCATAGCTGCTGTGGAAACAAAGACTGGCTCTGGAGTAGGTAAATTATTGGTTATGACGTAGCGATAAATTTCCACCAGCTCATCATTGAGCTTGTTCATGTCATAGTGAGATTTGACAAAAGTATGGCCAGCACGACCCATTGATGGCCAAATTTCTGGATGCTCTATGAGATACGTTAACTTTTCTGCTATAGCATCAGTATCCCGTTCTGGAACTAAAAAACCAGAAATCGCATCTTCAACTAGTTCAGGAATACCACCGTGAGTAGTAGCTATGACTGGTAAACCCATAATCATTGCTTCTTTTAACGTATTAACTGGGGCATCTTGATTACCATTTTTAGCTGTGACGCTGGGAGCGATAAAAATATCAGATTGTGTGAGAATATCAATGATTTCTGGCTGGGTTTTCCATCCCACTAGTTTGACTTGCTCAGAAATATTCAAGGAGTGGATTAGCTGCTGTAAGTTTTCCTTTAACTCTCCATCTCCAATGATGTGATATTCAATATTGGGATAAATTTTAGCTACTTTCGCTACAGCAATAATGCTATATTCTATACCTTTTTTTTCAATCAAACGACCAGTTGTAGCAATACGGATTTTTCTACCTGGTTCATGATATCTTTCTTGGTAAGGAAAACGATGGCAATCTATTCCTGAACCATGCACTAAAACTTTCTGAGGTTCACAACCTAGTTTGATAGCTCTGGCTCTGAAATATTCGCAGTTGGTGAGAAAAAAATCGCCTTTAGCAAATAGTGAATCATAAACATTTTCTCCCTTTTGTTGAACAAATAAACTGATATCATAGCCACGAAATGAAGTAATTAACTTTCCTGTGATAGCACCGATATCACGCAGATTCATCCCTTCTAAGGCAAATGTTCCAAACTGGCAATGGATGAGATCATAGGGTGAAGATTTTAACATTGGGATAGCCAAATACAGTAACCGCAAGGAAGCTGCTTGTTTACCGTATTTGAAAATATTGAGCGATCGCAGCAGAATTAAAGGGCTTTTATGAAAATTTGCAAGGATTAAGAACAGACCTCTTAAAAAGCGATATAAGTAATTGTTAGGAATGTCCGGTTTATGATGAGTTAACCTTAGCAGATGATATTTTTCCACATCTGGATGAAACTTAGCAGAATTATTTAGTTGCCTATTTTCATGGACATAAATATCTACTTTATGTCCCCGAACAATCAGTCCTGTAACTTGATTTAAAATAAATGTCTCTGATATGACAGGAAAGTTTCCGACAATGAAGGCAATTCTCATAATTTTATCTCACATTCTATGAGGAGTTTCATATATGCAAGTCCTCTTAAGCTCGCACTTTTTGTCTGTTCTTATTTCTTATAAATCGGCACGAGTTGAGTATATAGTAAATCTTTTTATTATTCAATTAAAAAAAGAATATTCTTACTCAAGACAGATTTTATTATTATTTTTCTGTTGCCCATTAACTAAGGATGTATAAGCTATAAGCTGACAACTATAAATATTTCAGATTTGCCGATCAAAATATATACTTAATGTCTTATTTTCTTGGCAATAAATTTGTTCATCATAGACAAAAAATAAGAGCTAATTAATAAAACAGCCATCATTTACACAATCAGCAAAAATTGCATTAAAATTATGTATATAATAAATTTAAATTCAATTAAAGCTACTTTTAATACAAGGAACTCTGCTAGAGTTAACTGTTATGTCCCTGACTGAAGAGATTCTCAACCAACTACCTGGTAATGTTTTAGACGGCTTGCGTAGTGCCGATCGCATCCTCAAATCTATCAGAGAAAATACCGCACCAGTCCCTTCATTAGTCAAAGAAAATCAACAGCCTTTAGGTGCTGTAGACTGGGACGTAATTATCTGTGGTGGGACTTTAGGGATTTTAATTGGTTGCGCCTTAGCAGTGCGGGGATTGCGGGTGGCGTTGCTGGAAAGAGGTATTTTGCGGGGAAGAGAACAGGAGTGGAATATCTCCCGTCAAGAGTTAGAAGTCTTTGTGGAATTGAACCTGCTAACAGAGTCAGAATTGGTAAGTGCGATCGCTACCCAATACAACCCAGCTAGGGTCAAATTTAAAGATGGTGCAGAAGTTTGGGTAGAAAATGTCTTAAATATCGGTGTAAATCCGGTTTATTTATTAGCTACACTGAAAACCAAATTTCTCGCGGTTGGTGGAGAGTTATTAGAAAATACACCCTTTAGCGATGTAGTGGTTCATCCAGATGGGGTGATAGTTAATAATCAATTCAAAGCCAAATTATTACTCGACGCAATGGGACATCTTTCCCCCATCACTCAACAAGCACGTCAAGGGAAAAAGCCAGATGCCCTTTGTTTAGTAGTAGGAAGTTGCGCCGAAGGTTTCCCTGAAAATAACGCTGGAGATTTAATATTATCATTTACTTCTTTACAGAATCAATGTCAGTATTTTTGGGAAGCTTTCCCCGCTAGAGATGGTAGAACAACGTATTTATTTACTTATATGGATGCCCATCCCCAACGTTTGGGCTTAGAAACATTATTTGAAGAATATCTGCGTTTATTACCAGAATACCAAGGCGTAGAATTGAGCCAACTAAAATTTCAACGCGCCTTGTTTGGTTTTTTCCCAACTTATCGCCAAAGTCCCCTCCAAACCCCTTGGCATCGAATTTTACCAGTGGGAGATAGTAGTGGTAGTCAATCGCCCTTAAGTTTTGGTGGTTTCGGTGCAATGGTGCGTCACCTGAAGCGGTTAACAATTGGCATTGAAGAGGCATTACAAACTGAGCAGATTTCTGCAAAAGCTTTGGCACAATTGCAACCATACCAACCTAGTTTGAGTGTGACTTGGTTATTTCAAAAAGCTATGAGTGTTAGTGTTAATCAGACAATTCCACCAGAGCAAATTAACCAATTACTCTCGGCGGTATTTGCGGAAATGCAGCAGTTAGGAACGCCAGTGCTAAAACCATTTTTACAAGATATAGTGCAGTTTTCCGCCCTGACACAAACATTAGTAAAAACTGGTTTAAATCATCCTGTTTTAGTTGCTAAAATTATCCCACAGGTGGGTTTAATTAACTTGTTAGATTGGCTATTACATTATAGTAATTTAGGATTATACTCTGCCTTATTTGCGATAAGTACCATACTAGAAATATGGATTAAGAATTTGCCAAATACACAACAATATTATTGGCATCGCTTGATTGATGCTTGGAAGTTTGGTTCTGGCGGTGATTACTCTAATTCGTAATTCGTAGTTGAACAAAAAGGAGAAAAGCATCTTCCCCGCAAGCAGGGCTACGGTGTATACACAAATCATCTGATCCCCCTAAATCCACCTTAAAAAGGGGGACTTTGAATCTATTCCCTCTTTTTTAAGGGGGGTTAGGGGGGATCAAAACGTTGTAGGGTTAGGTTCTTAGACTTGTGTGTACACCGCAGCGCAAGCGAGGAGGGTGTTAAGGTTAGGTGCTTGTAGAAACTCTATAAACTAACCCAAATGCTACCTTCTTCAACGCGGGTAGGGAAGACGGAGAGTGCTTTTTCTTTGGAAACCATACCCATCAATTTACCGATACCAGGAGGAAAGGGAGTCCAGTCTTGAGCATTACCAGTAGCTAGATCAAAGGCACTACGATGGAAGGGACATACAATAGCCCCATCATCTGTGATTTTGCCCTTCTGTAAGGGTAGCTTGAGGTGGGGACAAGAATTTTCTACTGCAAAAACTTGATTGTTGTGGTGAATTAACAGGATTTTGCGTTGTTCAACTTTTACCACTTTACGCCCATTGGGTGGTAGTTCATCTTGGGGAATCACTTTAATCCAGTTCATTGATACCTCTCGTGATGTTTAAAGGGATGCAGCTTATTAAGTACATCATTTCACAAGTTCGTCCGAGAAGTGTTAGTTTTGCTCAGTCATAGGGAATCATATATCTATAGTCCACAGGTATAGCCATTCAAGCAAGTTATCGCTTGCATATTAAAGTATATTTTTTAACTACAATCTTCTGTAGTTGTGGTTGTATATAAATTTTTAAAGATGCGGCCAGCTCCTGTGGATATTGGGTAAAACAAGGAGTAAAGCAGGATGACGCTGAGTTAACAACAGATTAAACTGTGGGTAATGCTAATCACTAGTTGCATCTGCAACACTTAGTTGAATTTCTAACTTTTTAATCCTGCTATATCAAAAATTACCTATGTCAGCTCAACAGCGTAGTTTTGGGGAGACGGCTGATTTGATTATTGGTGTTCGCAATCAAGAAAATCAAGGTTTGCCAGTAAATGCTTCTCCAGTGGGGACTCTAGCCCGCCGGAAAGGGACTATTTCGACATTTCTAGCTCCCCTGACTCAAGATACTTTTAAACAAGTTGTTACAGAAGTTGAGCAGAAATTACAGATTGTGCATCAAACCCTGTCGATGTTAGATTCCCAGGGTTTTGAAACAATTCTGCAAGAAATGTTGCAGTCAATTACCTTAAAAACTGGGGAATTATTGGGAGCAGATCGGACAACTATCTTTTTACTAGATGAAGAAAAACAAGAACTGTGGTCAATAGTCGCTGAAGGAGAAGGCGATCGCTCTTTAGAAATTCGTATCCCCGCCGATAAGGGAATCGCTGGCGAAGTGGCTACTTTTAGAAAAGTAATTAATATTCCATTCGATTTTTATAACGATCCACGCTCTATATTTGCTCAAGAAAAAGAAAAAATTACAGGCTACCGTACCTACACAATGCTGGCCTTACCGCTACTGAATGAACAAGGGCGATTAGTAGCAGTGTTACAGTTACTCAACAAATTAAAGTCTACATATAATCATGATGCGCCACTGGCAGAACGCATTGATACCATTGGCTTTACTGGTGTTGATGAAGACTTATTTCAGGAATTTGCCCCTTCTATTCGCCTGATTTTAGAGTCGTCACGTTCTTTTTACATCGCGACTCAAAAACAAAGAGCCGCAGCTGCAATGATGAAGGCGGTTAAGTCTCTGAGTCAAAGCAGTCTAGACTTGGAAGATACCCTCAAACGGGTAATGGATGAAGCCAAGGAATTGATGAACGCCGATCGCAGTACCTTATGGCTGATAGACTGCGATCGCCATGAACTATGGACTAAAATTACTCAAGATGATGGTTCTACTAGGGAGTTACGAGTTCCTATCGGTAAGGGTTTTGCTGGTATAGTTGCAGCCTCTGGTCAAAAACTCAATATTCCTTTTGATTTGTATAACCATCCCGACTCGGAAACAGCCAAACAAATTGACCAGCAAAATGGTTATCGTACCTGTAGTTTACTTTGTATGCCCGTATTTAACGCCGATCAAGAGTTAATCGGCGTGACTCAATTAGTCAATAAAAAGAAATCAGGGGATTTTCCACACTATAATCCACTTGATTGGCCTCAAGCTCCTGAATGCTTCCAAGCAAGTTTTGATCGCAATGATGAAGAATTTATGGAGGCTTTTAATATTCAAGCTGGGGTAGCCCTGCAAAATGCCCAGTTATTTGCCAAAGTGAAGCAGCAAGAACAAATGCAACGGGATATTCTGCGGAGTCTTTCTAATGGTGTAATTTCCACAGATAAAGCAGGAGCAATTATTGCGGCGAATGAAAGTGCTAAAAGGTTATTGGGATTGGCTGATGAAGACCGTTTAGAAGGTAAATTAATTAATGAGGCGATCGCCATTCAAGAAGGGGATTTTAGTAAATGGTATGGAAATGCTTTACACGGTGAAGACCTGAAGCTTCGTCAGCAATATTATCCAGACCGCACCTTATTAAGTATAGGTTCAGCACCAGAAAAACACAGTATCAATTTATCGATTAATACGATTGCTGATGCTAGCGACCCACAGCAAGTTTGTGGCGCACTGGTAGTCATGGAAGATATCAGTGATGAAAAACGCCTCAAGAGTACAATGTACCGCTACATGACTCAAGAATTAGCAGAAGAATTGTTGAAATTAGATGATGCTAAACTTGGAGGCGATCGCAAGGAAGTTTCGATTTTATTTTCGGATATTCGTGGCTACACCACTTTGACAGAAAATCTGGAAGCGGAAGAAGTGGTAAGTATGCTGAATGAATATTTTGAATCAATGGTAGATGCTGTTTTTAAACACAAAGGGACTCTCGATAAATACATTGGTGATGCGATTATGGCTGTGTTTGGTTCGCCTCTCCCTCTGGAAGAACACGCTTGGATGGCGGTACAAACATCTCTCGAAATGCGCCATCGCTTAAAGGAATTTAATCAACGTCGCTACGCTGCTAATAAACCGAGAATTAATATTGGCATAGGCATTAATTCTGATACTGTCATTAGTGGTAATATCGGCTCTAGTAAACGGATGGAATTTACTGCGATTGGTGATGGTGTTAATTTAGGATCTCGCCTGGAAAGTGTGAGTAAGCAATATGGTTGCGATATTATTCTCAGTGATAATACTTTTAAACCTTGCCAAAATCATATTTGGGCGCGAGAACTAGACTACATTCGTGTTAAAGGTAGAAACGAGCCGGTAGCTATCTACGAATTAGTGGGTTTACGTTCAGATCCCATTGGTAGCGACAAATTACAAGTAATAGAGCATTATCACAAAGGTCGTGAGTATTATCTTCGACAAGAATTTGCTTTAGCTAGAGCAGAATTTGCCAATGTTTTAGCAGCAGATAAGCATGATAAAGCTGCGATGTTGTATCTTTTACGTTGTCAGCATTGGTTACAATCACCCCCAACAACTTCTGAGTGGGATGAGGGTGTTTGGACTTTTCAGGAAAAGTAAATACTGTGTGTCTATCTAATCAGAGAAGATGCTTGCTCTTTTAAAGGTGAAACATTCAATATGCTACTAATCTCGCGCAGACATAGCCGCACGAAATAAGTTACCCAAGTAGTAATTCCCACCAACTTAAATGTATCCTCTATAAAAGTAGGTATTCCTTGCCATATAGTGTCACAAATTATAGATAGCCCTAAAGATAGGATTGCAGCTAAAAGAATCAGAAATTCTGTTTTTTTGAAAATTTTTCTAAACCTCATGAAAAATGAGGAGAACAAAATCATATAGATTGCATATACTATACGTTCACTAATATGATATTTGGGAAATACAGCTTCATGCAGTAAGAAAAAATCATCCACTAACAATAAAGTGGTTAATAAACCAGAATATAGAAAAAATTTGGCATATTCTTGAGCTTGATTAGTTACTTTGAGAATCGCATAACTAAATAAACAAATTGCTGCACATATACACCACAATAATATACCAATATTAGAAAATAATCCTATGTAGGGAGGTACATTCGCTACCGCCGATTGATCCATTGTCAAATGCGATAAATTTAAATCAGTTGTCAAATAAACAACTATTAAAACTGAAGATAACGGAATAATCGTTGCTAAAGTGACTAGCAAAACAATTTTGCTTTGATGCGTGTATATTGATTTGTTGGTAATTAATTTTTGCATGATTGTCTTGGTTTGTATCGAAATACTTGACCACAGCTTTGTTTCTCTGTTGAGGAATGATCGATAAATCACTAAAACTTAGCGGTGGAAAAGCTTCCTTTTTATGTAATACATGATTGCTCTAACACATGATAATGATTGCCTGATGGGTATAAATGTGATCCATCAGCCTGAAAATTCACCATATTTATCAAGGCTTATTTAAACGAGAAAAATGTGCTTTTTTGGCTGAAATGGTTTGTTCATGAGACTGTAAAAACTGAAGTGCTTGATTTGCAAAGCTCTTAAATTAAGATAAGGTTAATAAAACTTTGTGTAAATCTACCGATAGTCATATATTAACTTTGTATATGCGATATCCTAGAAGCTTAATTTAGTTAAAATTTTGATGAAGATGACTGCATAATGCGGATAATTACTAATATTGAGTAATTTATTTTACTAGCTGATTAAGTATAAAAAATACTGGCGTAAAAATTACAAGTGATATGTAAAACATTTTAAATAACGTAGAATGAGCAAAGCCTACGTATATTTAAAAATCAAATATGAATCCTATAAATATATTTATTTTTGAATTTTGTAGCTTGTTTTCCTAGGTCGCCGTAAACCTAACCTAGAGGATATTTTGAATTATTATTACCAACCATAAAGGAAGGGAAAATAGTTACTTCTATGGTTATAAAAATGGAATCTGCCAAAACCAAGAAATTGACTGTGGTTTTTCTCCCCTTGGGGAAAAGCGGTCACTCCAAATAAGTAAACACCCGCAGATGAGGGATTTTGCCAGGGTTTTAAACCTATGGTGATAGTTTTACCGGGTGATACTGATGGGTCAAAGATTAAAGATACTGTTCTAGTTTTGCGATCGCTAGTTACATCTTTTAATCTAATGCTCTCACCTCTGCGTGAGCGTGTACCCTCAAAGGCAATAGTGTTTTTCAGGTCAAAACGAATATGATCTACTCCCTCACGCTGATTAATCGTCATCTTTTGTAATGGTTCACCCGCATTTTCTGGCACGCTGACAGTGAAATAATAGGTTGCACCCCAGATATAGACTTCATTGTATGTAGTTGCAGATTCGACTAGGCGAGGCGGTTGAACAAAATACACTGTCCCATCTTGTAGCTGAATCGCTTGACTCTGACTACATATTAAAGCTGTGGTAGCGATCGCTGTACCCAATACAACTGCAAGGCGCATGGCTTTATTGATATAACCAACTAGATCACAATTATACCGGGTATATTAGTTCAAAACTCTCTAAAAAAATTAATATTTATTATTAATACATTGCAAGAATCACTATTATTACTTAAAGCTTCAAGGTTTTGTTAAACTTAGTTGATAAGTGTTGTCAAAGTTACTGTTGAGGTTAGAAACTAAAGGTACAACACAGGCAATTATTCTTATGAATACTATTTCTAAATTTGAATTCAGACGGTCAAGTTGGCAAAATGCTGTCTTGCTTGCTCTTGGCTTTTGGCTAAGTGCTAGTCTCGTATTAGATTGGGTAATTATGCCTAGTCTTTATCTCTCTGGCATGATGAACCAAGATGGTTTTACTACCGTTGGCTATGTGATTTTTTGGGCTTTTAATCGCCTAGAATTATTATTTGCCGCCGGAGTTCTGACTGGTGTACTGGCTTGGAGAAAAACTTATGATCAGTGGAATACTAACTGTCTACTTTTCGCAGTCATACTATTTGCGATCGCTCTTTTAAACACCTATCTATTAACTCCGCAAATGTGTGCGCTTGGTGTTCATCTCAATTTATTTGACACAGTATCGACAATTCCCGCAGAGATGAATCTGCTTCATGGTAGTTATTTCTTCCTAGAAGTAATCAAGCTAGTAGCAGGTGGCGCACTGTTTATCCGTTGCTGGCAGCAGTCTTAAGGATTAATATCGTGTCGGGGAATAGTTATGAAAATTAATCGAGTTGCTTGGGTACTCATAGTATTAGGTTTAATCTCGATTAGTTTTCTCATTTTTTTTCAAATCAATTCATTCCAATCAAAAGATGCCAAACGTGTAAAGTTTTGTAAAGGTGCTAAAGCACTAACAGCAAGATCGGAAGTCATCGCAGTCGATAAATATGATGCGAATGGAGTTAAGTATCGAGGGGGAACATTATTCAGAGAAATCTCCCTGAAGCCTGACAGAACAATTCCCGTAATTATTTTTCCGCAATCTCTCTCTGCTAAGGTTTGGTTAAAGTTTCCCCAATCATCTATTTATTATCTCGGTCGTGGGGGTGATAAAAGTTGGCAAGAATGGCTTTCCTCTGACCACTTTTATCTGCTAGAAGTTCCACCACAGGTAACTGGTTTAGCCTTTGGTAGACTCTGTTATCGCAATGGTGATGTTGGCGTTAAAACTATCAAAAATGTAGAAAAAATCTCGGCTAATAAAATAGTTATCAATGATGAAATTTATCTTTCTCTGACCTCACCATTACCTAAAATTAATTCATCTCATATCATTGTCAATGCAGGAAGCGATCGCCGCGATACCCTAGGGTTAAAAACAGAAGTATATTTCACAGCCGAAAAATTTGTTCCACATAGCCTACAGCAAGCTACAAGCCCCCACTAATTGTCTTTAATTTTTAATTTTTAATTGGAGCGTTCGCGTAGTGTCTCGTATGAGAAGCGACTTGACGCAGTTGTTAGCATTAATGATTTCCTGGGTAATTGAGCTACCGACAGTGTTAATTCTACTAGGAATTACCCAGCAAATACGTTCTCGTGGGGATGTCTACAATACGTTAATTTTAGCGTGTGCTGCAACCCTCTTTACCCATCCCCTAGCTTGGGAAAGTAACCAAATACTGATTCCTTACATGAAATTTCCTCTGAGAGTAGCAATAATAGAAAGTTTAGTTGTAATTGCTGAAGGTATTCTATATAAAATATTTTTAAAGTTAGATTGGCGAAAAGGGTTTTTTTTATCCATGATTGCTAATACAACTTCGTTTTTAGGCGGGCTGTTAATTCATAAATTGTCAAGATGAAATACTTTCACAATTCATTTTGCTTTTTTCTGGGATTGCTAAAGCTAGAAGCAAAATTGGAATTTCCACCCAAGCATGAACTGCTGCGATAATTCCATAAACAGCACGGGCATTGATGAATGATACAGTAAACCCAACAAATAACAACGTACTTAAAAACACCACTAACCAAGGAAAAAAACTGTTAGTTATTTTATATTGATGAGGATTCTCCCACTTAGGTAAGACTCCAATAACTACGGCGTAGTGCATAAATTGTAGAAACACTGCTGCGGAAAAAGCATGAATTGTGATCGCTTGATTTTGTAGTTGCGGTGGTATAAATACTCCCAAATGAAACTCCAGTCCCCCTGCGGGAAATAAAGATGCTTTTAAGTCTACTAAACCAATAGAAGATAAAAATTGGTCGAGGAGTCCAGAAATAATAACTAAGGGAACTAAAATAAATACTATAGAACAGGCTAATAAAGCATAATTTCGTTGTCTACCTCGCAATTTTTCAGCGATAAATCCCACTGGGGTAATGTTATGTAATACAGCTAACAACAATAACGTGAGAGTTGCTGACCAAAATATCCCTACGGCGAGAATGGCACATAATGCAATCCCCAAAATTCCTAATCGCCAGTCTTTTTTCACTAATACTGGTGTCACAAGTGCAACTAATCCAATTACACAACTTAATTCTAAGGGGATACTTACCCAAGTAGAAACTAGTCCAAATACTTGCAAGCTGCGAAAACAAATGATTAGTAATAATAACTGGTTAATTCTCAAACGCAAATCATTTCCAAGACGCTGGCTAAAGCGATTATTAACGTAATGTAGTTCTGTTAAAACATGGGTAAGTCCAAATGTTGCTAACGTAAATGTGTAAGTAGCAAGAGGAAAAGCAACAGATAATATTGCACTAATTAATACTAAAACAGTAGCCACAACTATTGACATTATTCTGAAAATTAGCTTTGGTTTCTGAAAATTTTTGATTTTTTATAAACTAGCATCATGCCAACTATTGATAGTCCAGGGATTATCAAATTTAAAAAGTTTACTTGATGATTAAAGGAAGGTAAAGGTCTTTTATCTTGTGCTTGATAAGCTTTTATTTCTGAAGTGTCTAGTTGAGAAGTATAGATGACTTCTTTATATTTTAATTCGATAAATTTGGGTGTAATCGCCACAATTTCTAAAATATCAGAGACTTTTTTGACTCCATATCTATCTGGTAATAATCGCAGAGAAGAAATACTATTTTTACTATGAATTAAAAGCGATGCTTTACTATCCCAGTCTTTAATAGATTCATCTCCATTACTCTCAAGAATATCCTGAGATTTCACTTGAGATTTTTCGATGGCGTAGATATCGCTATACTCTCGATACCCATTTAATTCCAAACATTTACCTTGTTTGATAATTCTGTTATATGTTGGTAGACTGGGGTTTTGTGATTTTATCTGGGCAATTAATAAATAATTGGAATATTTATTAAGATTTGCTATTTGGAAACAGTAAGAAACTGGAGATTCTCCGGGAGGTAAAACATCCGCCCACGCCGGGGGTGATTGGATGTGGGTAATGAAAGTCAGTAAAATTGATATTTTGACGATGTTTTTCAGGGATTTCATGAGTATAAAAGTAAAATAAATTTACAGATTATAGTTATAACCTATAGGAATAAATAAAATTCTAAATCTAACATGGGGACTGTCAAAGAAATTTGTTGTGTTTGATCAATTGTTTTTGTAAAGCCATCATAACTGCTGCTTGGCGATCGCTGACTTCTAATTTATGCAAGATAGCATGGACGTGTACCCTGACTGTACCGGGTGTAATGTAGAGGATTTCAGCTATTTGCTGATTGGTTTTTCCATCTGCTAGCAGTTCTAAGATTTCTTGTTCGCGCTGGGTAAGAGGATTAGCGATTTGGGGGTTGGAGTCAAGTTGTGACGTATTGGCTGTAAAAGAAGAACGAATTTCTTGGGTTGCAGTTTCATCCCACCAAGATGCACCACTCGCCACTGAACGCAGTGCTAATACTAATTTTTCCGCCGCAATACCTTTTAAACAATAACCTTGTGCGCCAGCTTCAATCAACTTGGTAATGAGGGTTTTTTGGGAGTGGGATGTGAGGATTAATACAGGTAAAGGGGGATTTTGTTGTTTAATCAGACGACAGGCTTCAATTCCACCAATCCCTGGTAATCCTACATCCAAAAGCACAACATCAAAAGGATATTGCTTAGTTAATTCAATTGCTGTTTCACCGTCTTCGGCTTCAGCCGTAATCTCAAATAGGCTATCTTGTTGCAATCGCACACGCAAGCCTAGGCGGAAGAGTTCATCATCCTCAACTAAGAGAATTTTGATTGGGGTAGAAGACATTTGGACTGGGGACTGGGGACTGGGGAATGAGAGACAGATAACCTTACTCACAACTCAATACTCAGCACTCATTGGGAGAACTGGTAGTTTAAAACTAAAGATCGCACCAGTAGGCATTCTGTTCTCTGCCCAGATTATACCGCCATGTGCAGCAATAATTTGGCGAGATAGGTAAAGTCCCAATCCAGAACCTTTCGCTTGTCTGTCGCTATGTCCTTGATAAAATCGCTCGAATAAGTAGGGAAAGTTTTCGGGTGAAATACCTGCACCTGTATCTAAAATTTTCACTACTTGATAGGAGGCTTGTGTCTCTAAGACTACCTCAACGCGATCGCCTCGTCGAGAATGATTAATAGCGTTGACTAACAAATTAGTGAAGACTCTTTGTAATTGCAGTGCATCACCGTTTACCCACAGCGATCGCCTAAAATCTGAATCACCATAATTAAACGATAGATGTACACGACGACTAGCAGCTAATTGCGTTAGAGTCATAGAAACCTCCTCCGCCAAAAAAGTTAAATCTACAGGTGCTAGATTCAGCTTTAAGCCTTCGGTATCATTGCGATAGATATCTAATAAAGTTTCTAATAGTTGCAGAGACGTTTCATGGCTACGTGCCATTGTTGCTAAGATTGGCTGTTGGGTTGGTAAAACTGCACCAAATTGCTCTTTTTGAAAGGCTTTGATAGTTTCAATTGCACCTAACAATGGCGTTTTCAAATCGTGGGTAAGCGTAGAAGCAAAATCTTCTCGTAATCTTGCTAATTTCTCTTGTGATTCTAACTTGGTTTTGGTGAGAGCGATCGCTTCTTGTGAACGACGCAATCTTTGACTTAAAAACCCCGTTACAATTAAAGCCATTGCAGCAATAAAACGACTAGCAAATACAGAAATTTTCATGGCTGCGTTTCCAGGTAGCCATACATTTAATATTGTGAGGAGAACTGCTACAAATGTGGCTTGTACAGTTGCCCGTTCTCCAAACCAAGAGTTTACTAATAGAATCGCTCCACTGTAGAGATATCCAAATACGTATTCACTAGGCGTAGAATACTCTAAAACTCCTAATATGATAAATATCACTAAAATAGTCAAACTTCTGACATATTGTATCTTCGTAGATAGTATATTCTTTTTGAACTCGACCATTTATTAATAACCTGTTAATTACTCAAATAAATCTCTATTGAGTTACTTCTTTTTTAATCATTCATAACCGTCAACTCTATATAAAATCCGGTTTGATTTGGAGAAAAAATCTCGCACCCCCAGAGCTTTCGGTGCGTTACGGCTTACGCCTAACACACCATACATATTTGTTCAAAAATCAAATATAAATCCTATATTAATTTTATTTCATGAAAATCGCGTTTATTTAAAAATATATGGCGTTTAGATGGGAACTAAACACAGTAAACACTAAATAAACGTTTATTTATATCTTCTATACCTTGTTTTCAGATTTTCTACAATCCATCATATAAATTAATAAAACTAGAAATAGAGCCAGTCTCTATCCAGGGAAAGATGCTGTTATGGCATTAGGTTTAATTAGTGTAAAAGTACAGAGCAACAATTGTTGGTGTGGTGTGGCTGTAAGTAATCTCCAACTTCCACTCAACTGCTTTTTGATAGGTCTTGTCAGAGGAAATCAAGTCATCTCAGCAAGTGCAGAACCAACTTTTGTGGGGACGAATTGCTGAGTTTGGCATTAAATTCAGCCCAAGTACCAGAATTAAAGTTTGTATTACAGAAAACCCATCCAATTTACTACTCATTTAACGAGTGTTTACTAAATAATTCCACTATTCCTGTCAGGAGTTTAAAAAATTCATGCTGCAAGGATGGATACAAATAGCTTTGACCTTAATGATTGTCATTGCTATCACTCCCTTCTTTGGGAGATATATGGCTCGTGTTTACATGGGAGAAAAAACACTACTTGATCCCATACTCAATCCCGTGGAAAGGCTAATTTACGCCTTGAGTGGCTTGTATTTGCAACAAGACATGACAGGGAAACAATATGCTACGGCAGTATTGTACAGCAATCTGATGATGGGAATGTTGGTGTTTTCCATCTTCATGTTACAAGGACTGCTCCCCCTAAATCCTACTGGTGTCGGCGCACCAAGTTGGGATTTAGCACTACACACCGCCATATCTTTTGTTACCAATACAAATCAACAGCACTACTCAGGTGAGACAACCTATAGCTACGCCAGCCAAATGTTTGCTTTAGGTTTTTTAATGTTCACCTCAGCTGCAACAGGTTTGGCGGTGGGTATAGCGTTTATTCGGGGCTTGACTGGTAGACCATTGGGGCATTTTTATGTTGACTTAACTAGGTCAATTACACGTATATTGCTACCGTTATCTATTCTGGGGGGCTTATTGTTAATCTTGGCGGGTGTACCAGAAACCCTAGCAGGAGTAGCAATCGCCAATACTCTAGAAGGTTCAACCCAGGCGATCGCCCGCGGCCCTGTCGCCCATTTTGAGATCATTAAACAATTAGGAGAAAATGGCGGCGGTTTTTTTGGCATCAACTCAGCCCATCCCCTAGAAAATCCCAATGGTTTCTCTAACTTATTAGAGACTGTAGCCATGATTTCCATCCCTACAGCCTTAATTTACACCTATGGTGTATTTGCCAACAACCGTAAACAAGCGTGGCTAATCTACTGGATGGTATTTATTATATTTGTGGTCTTGATTGCGATCGCAGCTATAGGAGAATATCAAGGCAATCCCCAAGTTAATGCCCTGTTAGGGTCACAACAACCGAACTTAGAAGGGAAAGAAGTCCGCTTTGGTTGGGCGCAAACCGCACTATGGGCAGTCACTACCACCGCTACAATGTGCGGCGCAGTCAACGGAATGCACGATTCCTTAATGCCTCCCGGTGGATTTGTGACTCTATTTAATATGTTCTTGCAGATTATTTGGGGAGGTCAAGGAACAGGTACAGCCTACCTATTTATCTACTTAATTTTGGCAGTATTTCTCACAGGCTTAATGGTAGGACGCACACCAGAATTTTTAGGACGCAAAATTGAGAAAAAAGAAATCATCCTCGCCAGCGTCGTCCTCTTAGTTCATCCCTTCGCCATTTTAATTCCTTGGGCAATAGTCTTTGCCTTCCCCGATACCCTCGGAGGCATTAGCAACCCTGGTTTTCACGGTGTTTCCCAAGTAGTTTATGAATACGCTTCCGCCGCCGCCAACAACGGTTCAGGCTTTGAAGGATTAGGTGATAACACCCTGTGGTGGAATCTCACTACCAGCCTCAGTATCTTAGCCGGTCGCTATATCCCCATCATCGCCTTACTACTCCTAGCAGACAGTATGTCCCGCAAACAGCCCGTTCCCATGACCTCCGGCACACTCAGAACGGACACCAGACTATTCACCACAGTCACAGCCGGCGTAATCCTCATCCTGGGTGCATTAACCTTCTTCCCTGTACTAGTCTTAGGCCCCATCGCCGAAGCCTTCCTCATCGCCTCTTAAAAACCTTTGCGTAAACCTTTGCGCCCCTCTGCGTTAAAAAACACCCATGAAAACCAAAACTCGCCAAGAACGCAAACATACACCCAAACCCAAAACCACCGGACTCTACACCAGAGCATTTAAACAAGCGTTTGTTAAATTAGATCCCCGACATCTACTCAAAAATCCGGTGATGTTCCTAGTTTGGATCGGCACAATTATTACAGCATTAGTCACAATTGAGCCTAACCTTTTCGGCAACACTCCCGGTAACAACCCCCGATTGTTTAACGGTTTAATTACCTTAATTTTGTTCTTCACCATTGTATTTGCCAACTTTGCCGAAGCCGTGGCGGAAGGACGGGGTAAAGCTCAAGCTGACACTTTACGAGCCACAAAATCTGATACTACCGCCCGCAAACTGCTTTCTGATGGCACGATTCAAGAAGTTAGTTCTACTAGTTTACGTCGCGGCGACCAAATTAAAGTTATTGCTGGTGACATGATTCCAGCCGATGGCGAGGTGATTGCTGGGGTTGCTTCTGTGGATGAATCTGCAATTACAGGGGAATCAGCACCAGTATTAAAAGAACCAGGAACAGATATTGCCAGTTCTGTCACCGGAGGAACACGGATCATCTCTGATGAATTGGTCATCCGTGTCACATCTGACCCCGGACAAGGTTTTATTGACCGCATGATTTCCCTGGTGGAAGGTGCAGCCCGCACTAAAACACCGAATGAAATCGCACTGACAGTTTTATTAGCGGTTTTAACTCAAGTCTTTTTAGTGGTGATTGCGACGTTACCTACAGTATCAGTCTACGTAAAATCACCAGTGAGTATTGCCGTTTTAATCGCCTTATTAGTGGCACTGATTCCTACAACCATTGGCGGATTATTAAGTGCGATCGGGATTGCTGGTATGGATAGAGTTGCCCAATTTAACGTCATCGCTACCTCTGGACGAGCTGTAGAAGCCTGTGGAGATATTAACACTTTAGTATTAGATAAAACCGGGACGATTACTTTAGGCAACCGCTTGGCAGAAGAATTTATTCCTGTTAACGGTCATACTTTGGATGATGTAGCCAGAGTAGCATTAGCATCCAGTGTATTTGATGAAACTCCAGAAGGTAAATCTATTATCAAACTGTCCGAAAAATTTGGCGCAAGATTGGATTTCGACACGAAAAAATCAACAGGAATTGAGTTTTCTGCTAAAACGCGGATGAGTGGAACTGACTTACCCAATGGGTTAGAAATTCGCAAAGGGGCAGTAGATGCTATTAAAGGATTTGTGCGTTCTAGAAATGGGCAAATCAGTCCCGAATTAGATGCAGCTTATGGGAGAGTTTCTAGATTAGGTGGAACTCCATTAGCAGTGTGTCAAGATGGTGATATCTATGGCGTAATTTATCTCAAAGATATTATCAAACCCGGCATTAGAGAACGCTTTGACCAAATGCGCCGCATGGGAATTAAAACTATCATGCTCACAGGAGATAACCGCATCACGGCATCTGTAATTGCTCAAGAAGCAGGAGTTGATGACTTTATTGCTGAAGCCACTCCAGAAGATAAAATTGAGGTAATCCGTCGTGAACAAGCCCAAGGTAAATTAGTAGCTATGACAGGGGATGGTACTAATGATGCCCCTGCACTAGCTCAAGCAAATGTTGGTGTAGCTATGAATTCTGGGACACAAGCAGCCAAGGAAGCTGCTAATATGGTGGACTTAGATTCTGACCCCACAAAATTAATTGATATTGTCACTATTGGCAAGCAATTGTTAATTACCCGTGGAGCATTAACAACTTTTTCTATTGCTAACGATGTCGCCAAATATTTTGCAATTATTCCAGCTATTTTTCCGGGAATTGGTGTTAGTGGTTTAAATATTATGGGTTTAGTTAGTACCCAATCTGCGGTTTTATCAGCTTTGATTTATAACGCTTTGATTATTCCAGCGTTGATTCCCCTAGCATTAACTGGGGTAAAATTTCGACCGTTAACTGCTGATCAACTTTTGCAGCGCAATATCTTTATTTATGGACTTGGTGGTGTGATTGCTCCTTTTATCGCTATCAAAATTATTGATGTTTTGATTGCTAACATTGGACTAGCTTAATGTAATTGAGAAGTTAAAATCATGAAATATTTACTATCACAGGATGTTTTAGAAATGGTTGCCTTCATCAATGCAAAAAGTCACAGAATACCTCTGACTATATTTTTGATCCTGTGTTTTAACGTGCTGCTATCACCAGTCGTTGCAGCCGCCACACCTGGAAAAGTATCACATTGGCAAGTTTACACTATTAGTCTTTTAGGATTAGTGATAGTTGCTCTTTGTATTTATTTATTCGTTGTGATTTTTCAACCAGAGAAATTTTAAAATGAGCCAGATCCGTCAAATTAGTAAAGCTATCCGTTCTACCGCAACTCTGTGGATATTGACAGCATTTATTTATCCCTTTTTTATGCTACTCTGTGGACAAATATTATTTCCTTTTCAAGCTAATGCTAGCTTAATTACTAACTCCCAAGGAACGGTAATTGGTTCAGCATTAATTGGTCAACCTTTTGCTGGTGAACAATATTTTTGGAGTCGTCCCAGCACCACCAACTACAGCACGGCTGATCCGAAAAATGATCAAGCGGGAATCTTAAAAACTGGAGTTTCTGGTGCTAGTAATTTAGCTCCTAGTAACCCAGCATTGTTAGAACGTATCCAAGGTAAAGATGATCCTGATCCTAGTAAAAAAATTGTCGGCGACTTGACACGGTTACAAAATTTCGGAGTGCAACCAACCGCAGATTTAGTTTATACATCAGCGTCTAGCCTTGATCCTCACATTACCCTCGAAGGAGCTAAAGCGCAAATTGCACGAGTCGCCCAGGCGCGGGGTGTTGAAACCAACCAATTGGAAACTTTAATTACTCAAAATATTGATGGTCGTTTTTTAGGTATCTTTGGTGAATCTGGCGTGAATGTGTTGAAGTTGAATTTAGCTTTAGATGTCTTAAAGCCTGCTAGTTAATATTTGGCGTTGCTGAGTGAAAATATGATTTATATTCAAATTCAGCAACAACCAAAATTGAGTTACGAGAAGTCTACAAATATTTCTTTAACAACAAACCCAACTTCTCTTTTGTCTCTGCTGGTGCTTTAGCTAAGTTTGTCAAAATGGCATATTTCAAAGCTGAGTGTGCGTCGCTGGTGGGTGGATTTTCACTCAAGCGGCGGACAGTTTCTTGAATCACTTTTTGAGCGTTAACGGCATTACGTTGTAAATTCGCAATTACCATCTCTACTGTGACGCTATCATGATCTGGATGCCAACAATCATAATCTGTCACTAATGCTAAGGTTGCATAGGCAATTTCGGCTTCCCTGGCTAATTTAGCTTCTGGTAAATTGGTCATACCAATGACGGTTGCACCCCAACTGCGATAAAGATTTGATTCGGCTTTAGTGGAGAATGCTGGCCCTTCCATACAAACATAAGTACCACCACGATGCAGAGTGACATCTGGTAAATTTAAAGATGCGATCGCCTCCCCTAAAACCCCTGCTAAATTTTGACAAATCGGCTCACCAAAGGCAATATGTGCCACAATCCCTTCCCCAAAGAATGTAGAAACCCGATTTTTGGTTCTATCTATAAACTGATCTGGGACTACCATATCCAGTGGTTTTGCTTCTGCTTTCAAAGAACCCACCGCACTAGCCGAGATTAAATACTCTACACCTAGTTGCTTCATGGCATAGATATTGGCACGGAAGGGTAACTCTGAAGGTAACAGCGTATGATTACGACCATGACGCGCTAAAAAGGCTACTCGCACTCCATCCAAACTCCCCATAATTAACGCATCAGAAGGTGAACCAAAAGGCGTTTCAATTTGCGCCTCTTCCACATCTTTTAGGGCTTCCATTTTATATAAACCGCTACCACCAATAATCCCAATCTTTGCATTAGCCATGAGCTTTGACCTATTTCTTGCTAATCTGCCTAGTCATTCTACCGAAAAGGCGAGTATCAGAGGAGGCATAACAGCCATAACTATTGAGCTTAAGTGATTCCGTAGAGCCACTAATGTCACACTTTATAAAAAATTGTTATTTTGAGATAACTTAGTTTGAAAAACATAAAGTTTTGGTGAGGAATATGCAAGCTACCAGTAACTCAACCCCAATGTCTTTAGAGACAGTTTTGGAGCGCATATTTGCTATTGGCAGAATTACCCGACGTGATCAGCAGTTACTCATGTCTACACTGCTATCTAAAGAAGGGCTAAATGAAAGAGAACGGCAACAAATCAGTAGAATATTTGATGGTATACAAAGAGGATTGCTCAAGGTTGTAGATTAGCAAATGCAGAAATCACACCTGCTCTTGTTTCACGTTTAGGAATTTTCCACAGAACCTTATTTAATTGGCAGGACGTACTACACGAATCAAAGTTTCACGAATGTCAATCCTTTGATGTTGCGGAAGGCAGTATCTACAATTTTAACAAAGGTGCTAATACAAGCTATATCCGATATTGCTGCGCTTGAGTTTCAAACAAATAGGCGTAAGTCCCATTCATCTGCATGAGTTGATCATGAGTTCCGCTTTCCACAATAGTGCCATTGTCCATGACGTAAATGCGATCGCTCATTTTCACGGTAGATAGGCGATGACTAATCAAAATTGCAGATTGGTCTTTGATTAATTGGCGGAATTTTTCAAACACTTCATACTCAGCTTTGGGATCCATTGCACTGGTAGGTTCATCCAGGACAATTAACTGGGAATTTCTTAAAAATGCCCTGGCTAAAGCAACTTTTTGCCACTGACCAATACTCAGTTCTTCTCCTTGTGAAAACAATTGACCGAGGGTAGTATCATAACCTTGGGGTAATTTGGAAATCACATCATCAGCACCGGAACGTCGCGCGGCAGCAATAATATTTTCTGGTTCTGGTGGTAAGTCAATGTTGCCAAACCAAATATTTTCCTGGGCTGTGAAATTATACTTGGCATAATCTTGGAAAATCACGCTAATTTCGCGGCGTAATTCTGCTATTTTAAATTCTCTTAAGTCTATCCCATCAACAGTAATTGAACCTGTCGTAGGGTCATACAACCTGCATAAAAGTTTAATTAATGTAGTTTTACCTGACCCATTTTCACCAACTAAAGCCACAACTTCCCCTGGTCGAATAGTCAAGTTGACATCTCTAATTGCTTGACGGGTACTGTTGGCATATTTAAACCCAACATTTCGCACAACAATACCAGTCTGGATAACTTCTGGAAAAAGGACGGGATTTACAGGGTCAGCCAACTTAGGTTTTAGTTCCAGAAACTCGTAAAGATTAGCTAAAAATAGGTTGTCTTCATAAAGAGCCGATAGACTACTCAACAAGTTTTTAATATCACTTTCCCCACGCTGTAATGCTTGGGAATATAACACTAAATCTCCTATACGTAGGACACCTTGAATAGTCTGAAAAATAATAAACGCAAATACCCCTAAAACTACAATTCCTGATATTGTTTGGGCGATAAAGTTACCAAAAGCGCGTCTAGTGTCAATAGCTATGCTTTCTTTGTAGATTTGCCTTCTAATACGGAGATACCATTTACCAAAATAATCTCCTAGACTAAACAAGCGAATTTCTTTAGCAAATTGCTCCGATGTCAGTATCCAACCCAAATACTCTGATAGGCGTTCCATTCCAGTTTTCTTGCGTCGCCAATCATACATCACACGAGCATATTTAACTCGCACTAGCATAGCTGGAAGAGATATCACAATCAGCACCCCAGCAATAGACCAATGTAACGACAGCAATAAACCAATCATCCCTAATAAGGAAATACTACTTTGTCCTAGTTGTGCTAGACGATTGATAATTAAGGGTGGTCGATAACGAGCTTCTTGTTGCGCTCGTTGCATAGTGTCGTAATAGTGGGAATTTTCGTAGTATTCCAGGTCAGCTTCTATAGACTTAGCATGGAGAATATCTTGAATGTAGTCTGTCACCTTCTGGGAATGGGCATTATTTACCAACTCAGCCAAAGCATTACAGATCACAGTTGTAATAGTAACTGCACCAGCGAGAACAATTAAGAAAATAACTTGACTAACAGTTGCAGTTTTATCGGCAATTGTAAAACTAGCAGCCACCGTATCTATAATCAGTTTAGCTATATATATAGATATCAGAGGTAATATACCCTGAATCACCAACAATACTGTACGCGCGATCGCCCACCGAGGACTACTTTGCCATACCAAACGCAATGCAGGCAAAAGACGCAGCGTTCCCAGAAGCTTCCCTAACTTTCTCACCATCACCTCTAACAAACCTCCGCGCCACTTTGCGTAAACCTCCGCGCCACTTTGCGTTTAAAATTCCCCATCTGACACTGCACATGATCCTCCACATACTTAGCCACCTCAGATAACAGAGGTAAAGACCGGGGTCTTTTGAGCTTATAAATAGGTATACTCCTCAACAGTTCCACACATTGACTCAGATGCTGTTCACGGTTGAAAGCTTGCTGCAAAGAACAAATACCATAAGAGTTAGTAATTAATTCTAATATCGCCCCTTGCGACCGCACTTCCTCAATTGCCAACTCATCACTATCCACAAGTACATAGAGACTATGCAATTGTTGTGGCTTACAAGCAAAATCTTGCTCACGGCGATAACCATACTCTCCCAACAAAGGATGCAGATAAATCAACGATTCCAAATCATATCCACACGTAGTAGCAACTTCTGGACTCATCTTCATTTGGGGATAGCCAGGAACTACCTTAACTGGAGATTCTAAAATTACAGGTACAATATCATCAGAAACAATTTTGTGACCACGCGCCAGCATCGCTGCTGCGGCTGAAGATTTCCCCGCACCAGAATGTCCCAGAAAACAGATAACTTGGTGATCAACTGCTACTGCACTAGCGTGTAAGATGAGCGAAAATCCTCTTTGATAGAGCGAAATACCCATCGCACTACCAGAAAGGCACAATTGCATCAGTCGTTGATCTGCATTGGGTGCGGGAGTGACAATCACTTCTGCACCGTTGATGATGTGGAATATACCCACACCCTTCATTGCAACCATCGTTTCTTGTGGCGACACTTTGAGATATTCCCTAGGCTGAGAAGGCTCGACATATCCCTGGCTACTACTCTTAACTGTGACAGTAATATCACATTCCGTATCCAATTCCAGTAACTCTGGTAAAACTAGATTGGAATGTATACCTAAACCATACGCAAAGTATTTATACATTTCGCAATCTCATCATATTTAAAGTATTTTTGATATGTGCAATGCAGCTCCAAGCAGCATGAGTTGCTCTTGGAGCTTGTGATAGCTATGATTGAAACACGGTCATGCCAAATCTTCCAAAATTAAGGCACAGATGGAAGTCGGGAAAACTAACTACATCTGAGTTTCTTAATTTTGGATTGGGAATTGGTATCAGTCCAGGAAGTTTGTCTGGGGATACTATTAGCCGGTTATCCTCAGACAGATTCCTCTAAGCGTCACTTACACCAGAAACGCCAAAGTCGTCAGATGCGCCTAGTTTTTTGGGCTTAACTTGTTCTGTGATCGCTTCAACGTTACCGTAGACTGTGACGGTAGGTACTGTCCAAACTTTCTTACTCATGAACTCTACTCCTGTTTGTGAATTAAGTGAGTCTGCGCGCTAATTAGGGAAACACGCTCATCATCATAGGGATCTGCGATCGCTTAGTCAAGAAATACGTAAGTAGTTACGACTAAGCGTCACTTACACCAGCAACACCAAAGTCGTCAGAAGCACCTAGTTTTTTAGGCTTAACTTGTTCTGTGATTGCTTCAACATTGCCATAGACGGTGACAGCAGGTGCTGTCCAAACTTTTTTAGTTGTATTCATTGCTTAACTTCCTTTTTTTGGATGTACTCAAATCTAGTACATTTGTTGATAACTAGAGATTTTAAACAAAACCCCTAGTAGCTAACTCGTAATTTTTCATGCTCCTCCTCCAGTGAATATACTATTTAGTGATTAGTGGGTGCTGTTACACCTGACTGTTTAATCCATAAGGCGAGATTGACAGCGACGAAAATATCTACCGATTCTGGGTCTGCGGCATTAGGATTAGCAGCATAGCGGGAGTATGCTGATTGTAATTTGGGTATATTTACATAGTTTTCTATCAAATGTGACTCTTGAAAAATTACCTGCTCAAGAGTTGCTCTTTCGTCTCCCAGTAGTCTGAGCCGGAAGTTAGCCCCTAGATTACCCTTACCTAGCCGCCATTGTACGTCCTTGGGTAAAATTCCCTCCATCGCTCTCCGTAAAATTGAGCGTGTCCAACCCTTGTGTAATTTTTGACTAGAGGGGAGAGCTAAACAAAATTCTACCAAACGGCGATCGCAAAATGGATGGCGAGCTTCCAAAGAAAAGGCGGCTGCGGTTTTATCTAACCATTGCAAAGCATATCTCACCGAACCATTGTTTAGTGCTAGCCAGTGCGCTTCCCTAGCTGACATGGAAGACCTTTGATCCATTAAAGATTTCACTGTCTCTGTTTGCATCCGTTCCGCCATACCAAGGCGTTGAGCAAATTCTGGATTGAGTAGTGTTAAAGATTCTTCTAGTGAGTCATCTGTTTGGTAATTACCGCGCAGTCTTTGCAAAACTTCTACAATTGGTTCTGGTACAACTGACTTCAAACCATAGTTCCAAATCACATGACGCGCGGATTTCTTCCACACCTTGGCTAAAGCCGTTCCTTCTTCCATCAACTTCAGCCATCTAAAAGAAGCCGCTAACTCTGATAAATATTGGAATCCATAGGTAATTGTCGTATCACCATCAATCCCAGTGAACAAAACCCGTAAATTCTGCTCAGATGCAGCCTTAAAAACAGCCCAATCCATATAGAAATTTGGGGCGGGGATTGGTTCTTCACCATGCAAATAAACTTGTTTCAAATCCATCAAAGGACTTAATTGATCTGCATGGACATCGTGAGCCTGATAGCCACCTTGAGCTAACACAGCCGCCATGTAAGGACGTTCATCAATTTTGGGTGATATCTCCGCCAAACTCGGAAAAATTGCTGAGAACGTATGTAATTTTTGTCTACCTTCTTGGGCTAACAATTGCCTAGCAGTACACGCAATTGAAGAAGAATCTAAACCACCACTGAGGGTAGAACCAATCGGAAAAGCAGTCCGCAAACGACAACGGACTGCTTCCATAAAAATTTCTCGAAAAGCTTCTACATATTGCTCATCTGAGGATAAATTCAGTTCATAGGTAAGATCGGGACACCAATAAGACTTAATTTCAGTCCGATTGGGACTAATAGTTAAACTTTCCGCCGCCCGTAGTTCACGAATATCAGTATAAAATGAATCTTCCTTGCGACCGCAAAACAGAATTTTTGCCAGATAATCTGCAACCATTGCTTCGTTAATCTGGCAAGGAACACCAGGGAATGTCAACAGGGCTTTAATCTCAGACGCAAAGATAAATGTTTGCTCAAACCTGTAGTAATAGAAGGGTTTAACTCCCATCGCATCCCTAGCACAAAAAAGCTGCTGTTTGCGCTCATCCCAAATCGCAAAAGCAAAATCACCAATGAGATGTTTGGGACACTGCTCACCCCATTGTTCATAAGCAGCCAACACCAAATAACTATCCGTGATTTTTTCGGCTGGATAATGCTTGATTTGCAATGCAGAGATTAGTTCATCGCGATTATCTACCCTGATATCGGCTGTAAGCACTAAATTCCCGACTGGATTGAGCATGGGTAACTTCTCCTGCAAAGACTCAGGAGTAGTCCAAAGCATTCGATGACCCAAGCCTACAGATCCAGAACACCATACATCTGCCCCATCTGGCCCCCTATGAGCGATCGCATCTACCATTCGGGTGAGTTGCTCATGGTCTACTGGTTGTCCATTCAGTTGGTAGATCCCGACAATACCGCTCATAGTAAATTCCTCGGCAAAGTTGGTAGGGGTGTATAGGATGAGAGATTAGAGAGATAGCCAATCACAACTTTTCCCTGATTCTCTATCCAAGCATGAGCTTTTAGTTTTCCTTCCTCATTCTTAGCAACTCCAATGCGGAGTTCAGGAGAGTAACCGCTTTGAACCATAAAAACTTGGCAGGTCAAAGCACGAGCTAAACACTTCGCTCCTGGTATAAAATTAGTGCTGACATCAACAGCCCAGATAATTTTATGCACAGAAGGTTGTGATACTCTAGAGTTTGGTTGACTTATCCTATTTAGAAGTCGTCGTAAGGTGCTAAAGGGTAGTAACCACAATCCTAAATTGATCAACCCTAATAAAATCAAAGTATTGATCAGCAAATAGCGTTCGCTATGATTGAGGCGCAAAAACTTAAGCAGACGCGTCATTAGTAATATCTATCAGTCCCTTAGCTGCTAAATCTTGCAGTAGAACAGAAACTTCATGTTCGCAAGTTTCCGGTTCAACATCATATTCTGCTAGCAATGCGGCTTGAATTTCCTCCACAGTTTTGGGAACTTGAATAAAATTCCAGATGCTAGCCCCTACCTGATTCAATCCGTAGTAAACTCCCGACTTGATATCAAGAATAACGGCTTCTCCCTGTAGCTCTGAGTAAACCTGTTCTTTACTCACTACTATCCTGGAATGCTCAGATATTATTAGCTGTGCTGACATTTTTGTTCCAGTTAGATTACTTAAAGCTGGTCTTGATTAACCTCTCGATAATATATAACACCTCATAAAAAACACAGCTACGCCAAAGTAGTATCTTTACTTATTGTTCTAAATTTACCCTAGCTTTATGAAGTAGTTGTAAAGAAAACAGCACAATCATGTGTTTTTTGTTGATAAATACTACGGTATTTGCGGTAAACCCAGAAAATACTTAACACAAATGCAAATACTACTGAAACAAAGCTTGATTTATAGGCTTTTCACCTCTTTGAGATGCTAGCTTGATTTTTGCTGTCTTGTCCAGTTAGTTATAAATTACACTGAATGTAACAACAGTTATTTTTTAGGCTAAGTAAAAACACGATGGAAATATAGAAATTTAGGGTGACCCATAAACCCTTAAACCCCTATACCCCTTCCCCAATGGCAGATATAATCGAGTTTTACAAAAAAATTTATGGTTGCTGCTAAACGAGTTTATTTATTATTACTTTTGGGTTTAGCGATCGCTCTCCTATTATCCTTTTTCATCACCATTTCCGCTAGCATCACTATCACCCTCATCTTTGATATCGCTGTCTTAGCTTTAATGGTTATCGATGGTTTGCGTGTCAAGCCTCTGCGGGTGCAAATCACTCGCCAGTTACCATCCCGCTTTTCTATTGGACGGGATAATCCGGTTGTACTGACAATCACATCGGAGAAAACTAACGCCATCATTCAAATACGCGACTATTACCCCGCAGATTTTGGCGTATCCACACCTACATTAAATACCACTGTTGTTGTCAACACTACCCAAGAACTAACCTACACCGTCTACCCCAAACAGCGCGGCGAATTTAATTGGGGGAATATTCAAGTCAGACAATTAAGTCCTTGGGGTTTGGCTTGGGATGATTGGCAGATTCGCCACGCTACCACAGCTAAAGTTTATCCTGATTTAATCGGATTGCGATCGCTCTCTATCCGCCTGACATTACAATCATCTGGTGCTATCCGCCAATCCAAGCGATTAGGTATTGGTACAGAATTTGCCGAATTGCGGAACTATCGCACTGGTGATGATTTGCGCTTGATTGATTGGAAAGCTACAGCTAGGCGCGTGGGGACACATGGAAATACACCGCCTTTGGTGCGGGTACTAGAACCAGAACAGGAACAAACCTTATTGATTTTACTAGACCGTGGGCGATTGATGACGGCTCAGGTACAGGGTTTGCAACGCTTCGACTGGGGTTTGAATGCAACCTTATCTCTCGCCTTAGCGGGATTACACCGAGGCGATCGCGTTGGTGTGGGTGTATTTGATAACCAAATGCACACATGGATGCCACCAGAACGGGGACAACATCATTTAAATCAACTCATCGACCGTTTAACCCCAATTCAACCAGTTTTATTAGAATCAGACTACTTGGGGGCTGTAACTCATGTAGTGCAGAAACAAACTAGGCGATCACTGGTGGTAATTATTACAGACTTAGTAGATGTCACCGCTTCTACTGAACTGCTGGCGGCGTTGTCTCGGTTAGCACCCCGCTATCTACCATTTTGCGTCACCCTGAGAGATCCCAAAGTAGATAATCTAGCTCACACTTTTACTGATGATGTGACGCAAGCTTACACTCGTGCAGTGGCTTTAGATTTATTAGCACAGCGTCAGGTGGCTTTTGCTAAGTTAAAGCAAAAAGGTGTGTTGGTACTAGATGCGCCAGCTAACCAAATTAGTGATCAGTTAGTGGAAAGATATCTGCAACTCAAAGCCCGGAATCAACTTTAATAGTCTCCTATTTAGAAATATTTCAACCGGATTTGGATACTAGTATTTGGCCCAGCTAAGAAAAAGGCTGCATCACCAAATTTGGGTGGACTAGTGCGAATTTCGGGGTTTCTGGAAAAGCCAAAGCCTTCGGTGGGCATACCTATAAGATTTCTATTGAGAGTGCGATCGCTATTTTGATCGTGAATTGCAGCGACAGCATAACTACCTGCTTGTAAGTTATCAAAGGTAATTTTTAAGGGAGTTTCGCTAATTTTACTACATTGATTGCTGACAACACGTTGGCGATCGTTGGGAAATCCTTGACTGCTAGCAAAGACACTAACGCAGACTAGCCCGTTTTGGTTTTTCAAGCCATCAATTTCTACGGTTAGTTTGCCGTTGAAGTTAGCCTTAACACTTGATGTCCATAGTAGTAGGTTTCCTCCCACTGTCAGCAGCATCATGCTAACTATCATTTTTTTCAGCATAAGATTGTTGGTTAAAATAAATACTATCGGCTAGTGCAGATTCATCCTGACACGAAACTGTAAATCTATGCAAGGTAACTAGTACCGCCGTGAAGTCAAAAGTCAAAAATCAAAAGTCAAAAGTATTATGCAATAGGCTTTTTAGGGATTTTAAATGGTTGCTCTATTTCCGCCGTAGCGTACTAGGGATTGGGGAAACAAGGTAGCTAATGACTATTGACTGGAATATTGATGATGAACTCAGCCCCTTTTCCCACAGTTGATACACAATTCATCTGTCCGCCGTGTTTTTCTACAATGATTTGATAGCAGATAGACAGCCCCAATCCAGTGCCTTTACCCACAGGTTTGGTCGTAAAAAATGGGTCAAATAATCGTTTTTTGACATCTTCTGGAATGCCTAAACCATTATCAGCTATGCGAATCATGACGTGCTGATTGTTAGTGTTTTCAGTGCAAATACGAATTTCTGGTTTAGTTAGTCCTAACTGTTGACTATTCACCATTGACTCTTCCAACGCATCAATAGCATTAGTCAGAATATTCATAAATACCTGATTGAGTAACCCAGCATAACAATCTACTAGAGGAAGATTGCCATATTTTTTAATAATGCTAATATTTTGGTGATTTTTATGATGATTGAGCCGACTTCGTAAGATTAACAGCGCACTATCAATACCTTCGTGAATATCAACTATTTTTCTGTCAGATTCATCTAATCGCGAAAAATTTCTTAGGGAGTGAACAATCTGAGTAATGCGTTCGCAACCAGTTTGCATAGAAGTTAAAAGATCAGGTAAATCTTTGACGATAAAATCTAATTCATTTTCAAAGATTGCAGTTTTAATCTCGTCTACTGGCTGTGGATAATATTTGTGATATAAATTGATCAAATGAAGTAAATTGTGACTGTAGTCAATCGCGTGGGCAATATTACCAGCAATAAAGTTGATCGGATTATTTACTTCATGGGCAATACCTGCTACCAACTGACCTAAAGCAGCCATTTTCTCATTTTGTAATAGTCGGCTATAGTTCTTCTTTAAGTCACGAAATCCAGCCTTGGCTAGCTGAGATTGTTCTTCTACACGTTGTAGTTTATTGAGAGTAAGAGAGTGAATGTGAGAATTAGCTAAGAGTAACTGATGAAAATCAACTATGCCATAATTACCAGATTGAGTTTTAATGATAATTGGTTCATAGACAAGTTCAGGCGATCGCTGCAATACTAGCTGAGTGGCTTCCACAATCAGCATATCTTGATCAAGTATGAACACATCAGGTTGCAGGAAGTTATATAGAGTTTCGATAGGACGCATCGAAAACAGTCCAAAACTATAGGGGCGACTCATATGCTCAAAAAATCTCCGCCGCGACATCATCCCCACAAAAGTTTCATTCTGAGTTAGGATGATTCCTGGCAACAATGGCTCTTGCTCAAAATGTTTAATTAATTTATTTCCGGGAAGATTTAGCTCAATTTGAATTTCCCACATTGGTAATTCTTTTAAGGTCGAATCTAATTGCAGGTTCAAATCATCAGCACTAGTCATGCTATGAATAGCAAGCATAATCTCCATCCTTTTCTCTTGAGGTGGTATGGCAGGTTTTTGCAATGAAAAAATTATTTTATAGTTCTAGTGACTTGTGCTAGAACTAGCATTATTACCATACCTAGTCTTCCCAAAAGTGAGTTACAAATCTTAACTAGAGTGATAGTTTAGCCAAGATTCATTGAATCTTCATTTTTTGTACTAGTTCTCAGTCCTTTTTTCCTGAAGGAGCGATCGCCAATCTGCTAAAGTTGCTTCTGTCCACAGCCAATTATTGCTTAATTTATTAATTTGGAAGTTCAACGGATCGTTCTCTAGAACCGTTTGCCGTAATTTTATAGCCTCGTTAATATATTGAGTTCGTCTATTCCCTGAAAAACTCTGTGCAGATTTATATAGTCCTAGGGCTAAACCAGCATAGGAAGTTAATAAATCATCAGGTACTTTTGTCTGAGAACCTGACTTTTGCGCTTCGAGTGCTAAACTTGAAGCCCTAAACCATGAATTATTAGCCCGATTTACGTTACTTTCAGCATAGTAGGCAAATCCTAAAGCGTTCTTATATAAAACCGAGTCTGGATTAGCTTTAACAGCATTTTCCCAGTAACGCCGGGCATCATCAATACCGTATTTTGTGTTTCCTGTTTGCAGAAATTGCCAAACTAATCGCCCCCTGAGAAAGTTAACAGATGCCTTTTGGGCTTGCTTGGAGGGAATCAAATTCAAGGCGGTTTCCGCAGGAGGTAGTACGTTGCGATTTAAGAGTTCTTCTACAGCTTTTAAACCTGCGTCCAAGTCACCTTGATTTAATTTTTCTGTAGCAATGGTTGTTACCATCTGTGTAGGCATTTGCCTGATATCAGTGGGAATTTGAACTGGGCTGGATAAAGGCTGGGTAGGGATGAAGGGAATGTCACGTAAGAGTGATTGTCTATTTTGCCACCACCAAATAAAACCTAACACAGTAGCGATCGCACCCGCGCCAATTATCGCTAAAATCCTCCACTGTTGACGACGTTGTCGTGTCCTTGATGATAACAAACGTAAATTCTGCAAATTTGTTGGCGAGTTTTGGGCAGTTCCATTGCTGGTTACAGGTAATATTCTTGGTGACTCTGTTTCTCTCGGTGCAGCAGCCATTTGACTTGCCGAGAGACGATGATCTGGCATCTGCTGTCTAACTTCTTCTATGAGATCAGGTACTTCGTCCTCAGAGGTTTGCTGATCTAGTTGGCGAAATATATCAGACACAAAAGCACAATCTTCTGCATAGCTGGGATCATCGTACTCAATTTCATCGACTAAATCACCCCAAGTATCTTCTCCTAGCCAGTCTAAGCCAGAATTATCACGGGCTAACCCAGAGGGAATCATCCCCTCAATAGGTACAGACATTTCCGCATCATCCACTACAGCAGAATAAGCTGCTGTAGTAGTTGAAGTTGCTGTCAGAGGTGGGCTATACTCCGCCAAGGAATCGGCACTGCTATGAGAAGCGGTTTTTGGATATAGAAAGCCTTTAAATCCTGGCTGGAGATATAAAATTGGTAATGCCCAGTACAGCTGATGTGAACCATAGGCGGAAATTAATCCCTGACGGACTCGACTCACACATAAATCTACGGGATACCCTTGACTGAGGTTGCGGTAAAATAGTTGGGTGAGTGTCAATGCCACTTCATCAGGAATCCTTTCTGACATTGCTAAAACGCTCTGAATGCCGCGCTTGACTAAGCTTTCTGTCAAGTTACGTTCCCATGAGTCTTGAGGAATATCGGTGGTAGCGGTGTATGTTCCCCAGCAGGAGTTAAATACCGCCATTTTGATGTTGTTATTAACTAGCAATCCCGCTAAATCATTACCACTGAGGGTTTCTGTCAAACCCGTTCTATTGCTGACAAGGTAAATTTCCCCGCCGCTTGGCCCTATGTTACTGTGACCAGAGTAGTGGAGAACATGAAATTTTCCTTGTTCTAAAGCTTGGGTTAATTCTTCCCTACCAGGTTGTTCTAGCAAGGTGAGTTCAATGTCTGGTAGATAATGACCATCCTCTAAGGATATAGGGAGTTGACGGTGCAATTCAGCCCGTAGTTTAATGGCTTCTTGTTTAAGTAAATCCAAACTACTTTGATCCGTGGGGGATGCCAATACCATCAAAACCCTAATTCCACCATCATCCGGGAGTTTAGTTCTATTACTAGAGGGGAAGCGGGAGGCTGGGGAAATACCACTTTGGTAGCGAGAGAAAGCTATGTAAGGGCCTGTTGCTAAGGGGCGATCGCCTGCGTGCATGACTTCCCACGGCAGACGTGCTAACTTATTATCCTTCAGACCCAAACGCAGACGCAGTACCTGTTGTTGATTCTGGGCAATACCTTGGGCTGTAATCCAACTATCTCTGAGAGTACCTTGAAACAGTGCATTATAAAGTTTCTGACCCAATGCCACTAAATTAACAGAGTTCTTGGCGATCGCACTAGAGGCGATCGTCTCTCCCTGTAATATTATCTTCAATGGGTCATTCATCAGATGCCCAGCAGATGCCAACCATTCAGCCACAGGCCAAGTCACTAGTTCTTCTGCCAATGGGACTCCAGGCGCGACTTGTTCCGTCCGCACCAAGTAGTCATTTTGCCCTACTGGAGTCACGGAAATGTGAAATTCCTGGGTCACAACTTCTCCTGTCCGCCTCCTAAATCTAATTTGAAACGCGAAAGTTTCAATTCGATTTTTTGCTCCTTTTGATACTGTAGATGGATTCGACCACTGATTGTTTCTAAAATAAGTGGCTTTGCTTTCTCTACATTTACAACTTTATCCGGATTAGTTGACATCTGCCCAGAAAAATGTATCGGTAGATGCACCTTGATCTTCAAATCCCCTCGTTAGCTAACACCTGACTAGGGGTTTTTTCTATTAATAATACAAGGTAAATAGGGCAAAATCTCTTATCATCAACGGATATTAATGGAGCCTGGAGAGTTAAAACGGTATCTTATAATACTTGATATATGTTAATCTTAATGAATACACCCTGATAACTAACTCCC